>CALLYN010000754.1 GCA_937858455.1 uncultured Kouleothrix sp. | reverse complement strand
ACGACCTTCTGCTGGTTGCCGCCGCTCATGTTCACGACGATGAAGTTCGGGCCGGGCGTTTTAATGCTCAGATCTTTGATCATCTTCTGCACCAGCGCAAGCTCGCGCGAGAGCTGGATCACGCCGGAGCGGCACAGCTGTTTCAAGCCCGAGATCGTGGTGTTGATCGTGACGTTCAGCTTCAGGAACAGGCCTTGCGCCTTGCGATCTTCCGTCACCAGCGCTACGCCGTGGTGGATCGCGTCGGCCGGCGAGCGCGGCTTGTAGGGCTGGCCGAGGATGCGCATCTCGCCGGTGTACGGGTCGGCGCCGAAGATCGTGCGCACCAGCTCGGTGCGGCCCGAGCCGGTGATCCCGGCGAAGCCGACGATCTCGCCGGCGTGGAGCTTGAACGACACATCGTGCACCAGCTTGGTGCGCGAGACGTGGTCGACCTCGAGCAGCACCTCGCCCGGCGCCGCGCTGCGCTGCGGGTAGACATCCTTCAGCTCGCGGCCGATCATGAGCTTGATCAGGTCGTCCATGGTCACGTCGGCGACCTTCCGCGTGTCGATGTAGCGGCCATCTTTCAGCACGGTGACCTCGTCGGCCAGCTCGAAGATCTCTTTCAGGCGATGCGAGATATAGATCACGCCGATGCCCTGCGCCTGGAGCGAGCGCACCACGTCGAACAGCTTCTCGAGGTCCTTCTCGCCCAGCACGGCCGATGGCTCGTCCATGATCAGGATGCGCGTCTTGCGGTTCAGCGATTTGGCGATCTCGACCAGCTGCTGCTCGGCGACCGAGAGCGTCGAGGTGAGCGTATCGACCGAAAACGTCACGCCGAGCGAGTCGAGGATCTCGCGCGAGCGCTGCTTCACCAGCGCCCAGTCGACGGCGAGGCCCTTGCGGGGCAGGTGGCCGAGGAAGATATTTTCGGCAACCGTGAGGTTGCGGGCCAGGTTAAACTCCTGGTAGATCGTCGAGATGCCGAGGGCCTGGGCATCCTGCGGGCCGCGGATATCGACCGGCTTGCCCTCGAAGAAGATCTGGCCCTCGTCTTTGCTATACGCGCCAGAGAGGATCTTGATCAGCGTCGATTTGCCGGCGCCGTTCTCGCCGAGCAGCGCGTGCACCTGGCCCTCGCGCACGGTGAGGTTGACGCCCTGCAGCGCTTTGACGCCGGGGAAGCTCTTGCCGATGCCCTTCATCTCGAACAGAATCTTGCCGGGGGACGAGCTCATGGCGGCCTCCTGTGCGGCTACTTACCCCGGTGCGAGAGGTAGTCGATCGACACGGCGACAATCACCAGGATGCCGGTGATCAGCACCTGGTAGATCGAGCCGACGCCCATGAGCTGGAGGCCGTTGCGGAACACGCCGACGATCAGCGCGCCAATCAGCGTGCCGAGGATCTGGCCGCGGCCGCCCAGCAAGCTGGTGCCGCCCAGCACGACGGCGGTGATGCTGTCGAGGTTGCCCGTCTGGCCGGCCTGCGGGTCGCCCACGCCGGTGCGCGACACCAGCAGCAGCCCGGCGACGCCGTAGCTAATCGCGGCCACGGTGTACACGGCGGTGAGCACGCGCTTGGTGTTGATGCCGGCCAGCCGGGCGGCCTCGGGGTTGTCGCCCACCGCATACACCGCGCGGCCGGCCGGAGTCGATCGCAGGATATACCAGGTGATCGCGTAGAGAATAACCATCAGCACCGAGCCGTAGGTGATCTCGGTGCCGGCGATGCTAAAAGTATTGCCAAGAAACAATTGCTCGGAGGGCAGGTTGGTAATCGTGGCGGTGGTATAGATACGCACCAGGGCGTAGGCAATATTGAAGGTGCCCAGGGTGACGATAAACGGCGGCAGGCCGATCGAGGTGATCAGCGCGCCGTTCAGCAGCCCGAACACCACGCCGGCCAGCAGGCCTACCAGAATGGCCAGCAGCGGGTTCATGCCCGACTGCACGGCGAAGCCGGTCATCAGCACCGACGAGAGCGCCATGATCATGCCATTCGAGAGGTCGATGCCGCCGGTAAGGATCACCAGCGTCTGGCCGATCGCCAGTGTACCGACGACCATCACCTGTTGAATAATCAGCGAGAGGTTTGACCCGGTGAGGAATTTGTCGCTTTGGGTCGCAAAGAAAATGCTTGCCAGCACGAGCGCCGCAAACGGGCCCATTATCGGCGATCCGCGCAACAGCTCGAACAAGCCGGAGCGACGTTTGTTGGCCTGGCTCACAACTGCGCTCATAGGTGAGATCCTCTTCGATGGATGAGCGGCAGCAGGCACGCCCCTGCTGCCGCCCAGTCGGCCTATGTTACTTGGTGCCCCAGCAGTTCGCGGTGCCGAACTTCGAGTCCTTGCTGTCGACGCCAGTCTGCGCCTTGTCGGTGATCAGCGTCACGCCGGTGTCGGTGTAGCCCGATGCCTTGGTGCCGTTCTTGGCGAAATCGACCACCGCCTGCACGCCCATCGAGGCCATCTTCAGCGGGTACTGCTGCGAGGTGGCCGCAATCTGGCCATCGACCACGCCCTGCACGCCGCGGCAGCCGCCGTCGACCGACACGATCGTGATGTTCTTCTCTTTACCGGCGGCCTTGATCGCCTGGTAGGCGCCGAACGCGGCCGGCTCGTTGATCGTGTACACCAGGTTGATGTCGGGGTTCTTGCTCAAGCAGTTCTCCATCGCCGTCTGGCCCTCGGTCTGGTCGCCGTGGGTATCCTGCGAGCAGACGACCTCGGCCGAGTTGACCAGGTCCGACGAGTTCGGGTCGGCCTTGGCCAGGCCGTAGCCCTGCAGGAAGCCATTGTGGCGCTGCGCGCCGACGGTGATGCCCGGGGCCAGGTCAAGCGTCGCGATCACGGGCTTCTTGTCGCCCATGGCGGCCTTGGCCCACTGGCCGATCAGCAGGCCAGCGTTGAAGTTGTTGGTGGCGAAGAGCGCGTCGACGGCGTCTTGCGGCTCGGTGGCGGTATCGAGCGCGATCACCAGCACGCCCTTATCGCGCGCCTTCTTGATGCTCGGAACGATCGCCTTGGTGTCGCTGGGGGTGATCAGGATGCCCTTGGCGCCGGCGTTGATCATGTTCTCGAGCGCCGTCACCTGGCCTTCGTTGTCGCCATCTTTGGCACCAGAGCCTGTCAGCAGCTTGACCTTCAGCTCATCGGCTTTGGCCTGCGCGCCTTCCTTCATCTTCACGAAGAATGGGTTGGTCTCTGTCTTGGTGATCAGACCGACAATGATCTCGCCGCTTGCCGCTGGGGCCGCGCCGGCCGCAGTTGGCGCCGCGCTGCCGCCAGTCGAGGCAGGCGCCGCCGAACCACATGCTGCCAGCAATAATACCACAAGAACGACGCAGATGAGGCTGACGAGCCGCGCACTACGACGTGGCGTGAAACGGTGAACCATTGGTTGCCCTCCTTGAGCTACGCCACCGGCTGCTGTACCGGTGTGACAACGTTGTCAACTCCTGACAACGTTGTCAAAATATCATAAAAATGGTTGCCTGTCAAGTGGCAATCTGCTATAATGGCCTAAGCTATCGAGTGATTGACACACTGGTGACAACGTTGACAACAGACGACGACATGTCGGCACGCGCGCCGACCATGCGCGATGTGGCTGCAATCGCCGGAGTAAGCATCAAAACGGTATCGCGGGTGATCAACGACGAGCCGGGGGTGTCGTCGGAGCTAGCCGAGCGCGTGCAGGCAGCCGTGAAGCTGCTAGGCTACCGCCACAACAGCGCCGCCAGCAATTTGCGCCGCGCCGACGGCCGCACCGCCACGATCGGGCTGCTGCTCGAGGATGCCGCGAACCCGCTGTTCTCGGCGCTGCACCGCGCGATCGAGGATGTGGCCTGGGAGCACGACACGCTGGTGTTCGCGGGCAGCAGCGACGCCGACCCCGAGCGCGAGAAGAAGATCGTCCTGGCGCTGTCTTCGCGCCGCATCGATGGCATAATCGTGGTGCCGGCGATCCACGACCACAGCGGCCTGGTGTATATGCAGCGGCTGGGCCGGCCGATTGTGTTTGTCGATCGCCTGGCGGCCCTGCCCGACGCCGACAGCGTCACCGTCGATAACCGCGTCGGCGGCAGCACCGCAGTGGCGCATCTGGTGGCGCACGGGCACCGCCGGATCGCGTTTCTGGGCGATCTGCACTCGATCTGGACGGCCGCCGAGCGCCACCTGGGCTATATCGAGGGCCTGGCCAGCGCCGGCATCCAGCTCGACCCGCACCTGGTGTACCAGGATATTCGCGGCAGCGTGGCGGCCGAGTTCGCCACACTCGATCTGCTCGGCTCGGCCAACCCGCCCACCGCGCTGTTCACCGCCCAGAACCTGATTACGATCGGCGCGATACGTGCGCTGCAGCGGCTCGAGCTTCAGCATAAGGTTGCGCTGGTGGGCTTCGACGACCTCGAGCTGATGGATCTGCTCGACCCTGGCGTCACGGTGATCGCCCAGAACGCGGCGAAGCTGGGCCGAACTGCCGCCGAGCTGCTGTTTGCTCGCCTAGGTGGCGACCGCGCGCCGCCGCAGCATGTCGTGGTGCCGACACGGCTGATCGCGCGCGGCTCGGGCGAGATCCGCTTATCAAGCTAAGTACGCGCTAGCGCAGGTATTGCGATGCCCTGCTGGCTTCGCCGGGCAGGGCATCGCAAAAGAGTAGGGCGTACGCAGCTGCCTTGCCCGGCTCGCGCAATTGGGCGCTTTTGCCTGCGGCAGCATACTACTCAGCCGTCGTTGTGTGCGCTTTTCTGCCCAGAGCGCGGAAAAACGCACACCTCTACGGCATCAGGCACCGCTGTTTGGGCGGCCTGCAAAGCTACCTTGCGAAGAGCCAAGGGCGTAGCCACATTTCGAGCAGCGTCAGCACCACCAGGCCAACCACGCCGGCCACGCCGCAGTGCACCACCAGGCCCAACAGGTTCAGCGGGCGCTGGGCGAGCATATCGGCATGCCAGCTGATGTACGCCGTCGTGGCCACGGCGAGCGTCCAGATGCCCCATAGCAGCGCCTGCAGGCCGTCGATCGCGGCCAACAGCCGGCCTGGGAATTGCGGGCGACCAGTGTGTTCGGAAGGTTGCTGTCGCATGGAATTGCTCCTCTGGCTACTCGTGCGCGGCCGGCGCCGGCTGCCAGGCATCGGAGATACGGTAGTGCACGTCGGTGACGGCAACACCCTGTATCTGCTGAAAGGCGAACTTAAACAGCGGGCCGCTATTGCGGTGTAGCAGCTGGCCCCATACCGAGTCGGTCACCAGCTGGGCCATAATAATGTTCACAAACGCGTCGGGGTGCTCGCGCTTGATCTCGTTCACCAGCCGCACGATCGGCGCGGTGAGGCTGCGGTAGGGCGAGGGCAGCACATACAGCTGGCCGTGGTCGCCCAGGTATGAGTGCCACTTTTCGAGCACGCGCGCGGTTTTCTCGGGCCGGATGGCCACGTGCACGGCCGCCCAGGGCTTGCCCAGCGACTCGGCGAAGCTGATCATCTGCATGGTGCCGTGGTGCACATCGTTCACGAGCACGATCGTCTCGACGCCGTGGGTACGCAGATCGACCGGGCGCGACTGCAGGCTCAGAGCGTGCTTGACCTTCTGGTAGTGATGGTGAATGCGGAAAAAGCCCAGCACCAGCAGCGGGATCAAAATCACCACGATCCACGCGCCCTGGCTGAACTTGGTGATGGCGAAGACCACCATAACGATCGCCGTCAGCACGCAGCCGACGGCGTTGATCGCCTGTTTGGCGCGCCAGTGCGGGTCGTAGCGCAGCGTCGAGCCTTCGGTATGGATCTCTTCGCCCGGCTGCATGCGGCTGATCTTGCGCCAGCGCACCACCATGCCGGCCTGCGACATGGTGAAGCTCAGGAACACGCCGATCGCGTACAGCGGAATCAGCAGGTGGGTGTCGCCGTCGAACAGCACGATCAGCAGCGCGGCCAGCCCGGCCAGCGTGGCAATACCCCACGAGAACACCAGCCGGTGGCCGCGGTAGGTCAGCTGGCGCGGCAGAAAGCCGTCGCCGGCGTGCAGCGCGCACAGCCGGGGGAAATCGGCGTAGCTGGTGTTCGCGGCCATGATCAGGATGGCCGTGGTGGCAGCGGTCATCAGCAGGTACAGCGGGCCGCTGCCGAAGATCGTGCGGCCCAGCTGCGAGATCACCGTCTCGTGGTCGGAAGGCAGCGCGCCGACGCGCAGCGCCAGAAACGTAATGCCCATGAACATCAGCATCAGCACGCCGCTCATCCAGACCATGGTGGTGGCGGCGTTGCGGCTCTTGGGCTCGCGGAAGGCGGTGATGCCATTCGAGATCGCCTCGACGCCAGTGAGCGCGGTGCAGCCGCTCGAGAACGCCCGCAGGATCAGAAACAGCGTCAGCGGCTGCAGCTGGCCGGATGCGACCGACTCGACGCCCCGCACCTGCGTGAGCGTGCCGCTGGCCACGCGGTACAGCCCGGCGCCGAGCATCAGCATGGTCATGGCGATGAAGAAGTAGGTGGGGCCGGCGAACGCGCGCCCGGACTCCTTCACGCCGCGCAGGTTGACCAGCGTCATCACCAGGATCAGCGCCAGGCAGATCTCGACCTGGAATGGCCGCAAGTTTGGGAAGGCCGAGGTCAGCTGCGCCACGCCTGCGGCAATGCTCACGGCCACCGTCAGAATATAATCGGTGAGCAGCGCCGCGCCAGCGGTTTGCGCCGGGCCTTCGCCCAGGTTATCGCGCGCGACGATATACGCGCCGCCGCCGCCGGGGTAGGCGAAGATCGTCTGGCGGTACGAGAGCGTCAGCACCACCAGAAGTAGGGCGATCGCGCCGGCGATTGGCAGCGCGAAGTGAAAGTAGATCGCGCCGGCCGCCGCCAGCACCAGCAAAATTTCTTCGGTGGCGTAGGCCACCGACGAAAGTGCGTCGGAGGCGAATACTGCCATGCCAACCGCTTTGCCGATAGTCTGGTGCGGGGCTGCGGCGGTTTCAAGCGGCCGGCCAAGGATCAGCTGAAACAGCGAAGCGGGCCTGCCGGGCGGAGGCTCGCCGGTGGCCTGGGTGGCGATGCCCTCGGCTGCCTGCTGCAAACTGTGGGGCGCTAGCTCGGGTGCGCCAGCCGGGCCAATGTTCATTACGCTTGTCACATGGTCTCCAGGTAGGTAGCGGTGCGCTGCGTGCGCGAGCCAGGCGCTGCCTGGCATATGCGCTTAGGAGCTCAATGTACCGCCAAACAGATTTGGAAAGTGTTAGGATTTGCGATATGGGTATAAGGATTGTATAAAGGTGGCTGCACATTCTTTTGCGACTTGCTGGTATCATGGCGCGGCCGGCGATTAGAAGGAAGAGAAAGGCGCAATCATCGAATGGACGCAACCTGGAATTGGAGCGCGCCGCCGCGCTACGCGCTGAGCATCGGCGGCGTAGTGATCGTCACGGTGCTGCTGACGCAGCTGCCAGCGCTGCACGAGACCACGATCTCCATGATCTACCTGGTGGTGGTGCTGATCAGCGCGACAACCATCGGCCTTGTGCCGGCGATTCTGGCCTCGGTGCTGTCGTTTTTGGCGATCAACTTTTTCTTTGTGCCGCCGCTGCACACCCTGGCGGTAGCCGACCCGCAAGACATCGTGAAGCTGCTGACGTTTCTGGTGGTGGGGGTGATCGCCAGCACGCTGGCGAGCCGCGCGCGCGAGCAGGCCAACACCGCGCAGCGCAGCGCCACCGAGCTGGCGGCGCTGTATGGCTTGAGCCAGACGCTAGGCGCCGAGGTGTCGCTCGATCGCGCGCTGCCGCTGCTGGCGCAGACGACGATCCAGCTGGTGAGCGTGCCGAGCTGCGCCATTCTGATCTACGACGAGAACGGCTTCCTGAGCCAGCGCGCGCTAGCGGGGGCCCAGCCCAGCGAGCCCACCCGCAATGTCGATATCTTTCTGCGCATTGGCGCGCGCGTGCTCGGCGTGCTGCGCGTGGCCCAACGCTCGCTGCAGGAAGAGCTTGCGCCGGCCGAGCACGAGCGGCTCGAGATGATCGCGACGCAGGTGGTGCTGGTGCTTGAGCGCGCCCGGCTGGTGGACGAAGCCAGCCGCGCGCGCGCGCTGGCCGAGGCCGAGCGGGTGAAGGGCACGCTGTTTGCCTCGGTGTCGCACGATCTGCGCACGCCGCTGGCGGTGATCAAGGGCACTGTCACCGATCTGCTCGACGACGCGGTGGCGCGCGAGCGCCCGGCCCAGCGCGAGATGCTCGAGGCGGTGAACGACGAGGCCGACCGGCTGAACCGCCTGGTTGGCAACCTGCTCGAGATGTCGCGGATCGAGTCGGGCTCGTACTACCCGGCGCGCAACTCGCAGGATGTCGGCGAGCTGATCGGCAACGTGGTGGCGCGGCTGCGCTCGCAGCTGGCCCGGCACCCGATCACGGTCGACATCCCGGCCGAGCTGCCGCCGGTGCAGATCAGCTACATGCATATCGACCAGGTGCTGACCAACCTGCTGGAGAATGCTGCAAGCTACACGCCCGACGGCACGCCGATCGTCGTGCGCGCGGCGGCCGACGATACGCAGATCGAGGTGACGGTGTGGGACCGTGGGCCGGGGATCCCCGAGGGCCTGTACGCGCGGATCTTCGAGAAATTCGTGCGCGTGGCCGACTCCGAGCGCCACGCCAATGGCGCGGGCTTGGGCCTGGCGATCTGCAAGGGCATTATCGAGGCGCACGGCGGCCGGATCTGGGCCGAGAGCGCGCCGGGCGGCGGCGCGCAGTTCGTGTTCACGCTGCCGACCGTGGCCGTGCCCGCCGCGCGCCCGCTGGCCGGGCGGCAGCTGTGAGCGCGCGTATTCTGGTGGTCGACGACGAGCCGCAGATCGGCCGGCTGCTGCGCTCGAGCCTGAGCGCGCGCGGCTACGAGGTGGCGATTGCCGAAGACGGCCAGCGCGGCGTCGAGCTGGCCGCTAGCTGGCGGCCCGATGTGATCCTGCTCGACCTGGGGCTGCCGCGCCTGGATGGCCTGGCGGTGTGCCGCCAGGTGCGCGGCTGGTCGCAGGTGCCGATTATCGTGCTGACGGTGCGCGACGGCGAGCACGACAAGGTGCAGGCGCTCGACATCGGCGCCGACGACTACCTGACCAAGCCATTCGGCATCGACGAGCTGCTGGCGCGGATTCGC
>CALLYN010000753.1 GCA_937858455.1 uncultured Kouleothrix sp. | reverse complement strand
GCCAATGGTCTGGATTCTGTACCGGTAATCCTCCCATGGACTGATACCCTTTGAGCCGCATAAGTCCTGTAATTCAAAAAAAGAGCGAACCTCGCTTCTATTGCGAGATCCGCTCATTTCCGGGGAGCGTATGGGCGCTACTGCGTGAAACCGCTATTGATTGAGCTGTACATTGTGCTAACTTTGCCTCCAATAACCGTTAGCACCGCGACAATCACGACCATTACGAGCATCAGCAGCAAGCCATACTCCACCAAGCCTTGCCCCTCGGTCTGGCACAAAAACCCTCGTACCATAGGAGGCCGTCCTTGCAACAAGTGCGCTCGGAAGAATAAAGGAACAAATACACGCCAATCATATGCTTTGCATATGAACAGTGAATGAAAATATTGGTGTATAAAAGGAAATCTACGATGGATATACGTACTGTGGCAATATTAGGCGGCGGCACCATGGGCGCGGGTATTGCGCAGGCGGCGCTGGCGGCCGGGTCTAGCGTGGCGCTATTCGACACCAGCGCTACCGCGCTGGTGGCGGCCCAGGCGCGGATCGCAGCCGGGTTGGAGAAACAGGGCGCAGCGCAGGCTGCCAGGCGCCTCACGACGAGTAGCGACCTGGCCACGGTGGCAGGCGCCGATCTGGTGATCGAGGCAACCCCCGAGCAGCTCGACCTCAAGCGCGATCTGCTAGCGCGCGCTGGCGCGCTCTGCCCAGCCCCCGCCATCCTCGCCAGCAACACCAGCTCGCTGCCGATCGCCGCGCTGGCCGCCGCCTGCCCCGGCGCCGAGCGCGTGGCCGGGCTGCATTTCTTCAACCCGGTGCACCGCATGGCGCTGGCCGAGGTAGTGCGCGCGCCCGCCACCGACGACGCCACGATCGAGCGGCTGCTGGCGTTCGCGCGCGCGCTCGGCAAAACGCCAGTGCTGGTGCGCGATACGCCCGGCTTCGTGGTGAACCGCGTGGCCCGGCCATTCTACGGCGAGGCGCTGCGCCTGCTGGGCGAACAGGCCGCCGATCCTGCCGCGATCGACCAGGCGCTGCGGCTGGCCGGCGGCTTTCCGCTTGGCCCATTCGCGCTCATGGACCTGATCGGCATCGACGTGAACTTCGCCGTCACGCGCTCGATGTACGAGCAATCGTTCGGCGAGCCGCGCTACCGCCCGCACCCCATCCAGCAGCAGATGCTGCTGGCCGGCCGGCTTGGCCGCAAGAGCGGGCGCGGCTTCTACGACTACGGAAAGCCAGAAACCGAAAACACCGAAGCACGCGCCGGCTCGCAGCCGGATCTGGATCCTGGATCCACATACCCGGTGCTTGTCAGCAGCGGGTCGTGGGCGCCCGGCCTGAGCGCGCTGCTGAGCGCGGCCGGCATACCCGCAGCCGACGAGCTGCCCTACGACGATCGCACGCCGGTCGCTGCGGCATTCGTGCAGGCCGGGCGCGGCGAAGGCGGCCCCGACCTGCTGATGGTGCTCGACCGGCAGCTGCCGCCCGCTACGCCGATCTTTGCGCAGTGCGCCGACACCTGCGCCAGCGACCTGGCGGCGCTGCTGCATCACCCCGAGCGGCTGGTCGGCTTCGACGGGCTGTTTACCGACGGCGCGATCACGCTGGCCGCCACCCCCGTGCTCGCTCCTGCCGCGCGCGCCCTCGCCGAAGCGCTGGTGCGGCGCGTAGGGCGCACGCCGATCTGGGCTGCCGACACGCCGGGCCTGATCGTGCCGCGCGTGGTAGCGGCGCTGGCAAACGAAGCCGCGTTCGCGCTCGGCGAGGGCGTGGCCGACGCCTCAACCATCGACACGGCCATGCGGCTGGGCGCGAACCACCCGATCGGGCCGCTGGCGCGAGCGCGCGCGCTCGGCTACGACCGCGTGGCCGCGATCCTCGACCACATGCACGCCGAGTATGGCGAAGAGCGCTACCGCGTGGCCCCGGCGCTGCGCCGCGCGGCGCGCCTCGGGCAGCTGTAGGGCGCGAGCCGCTGCCGCGTGGCACGGCTAGCTGCCGAGGGCCGAGGACGCCAACTGCATTCGCTTGATTACTGACACTTTGGTGGGGGTTTGGGGCGCTTCGCCGCCACCAAATTTCTTATTGTGTCGCACTACGCGGCTTCACCACCTAGTGCAACACAATCGAGAAGTGAGCAAGCAAACAGCGTATAAAGGGATGGCCTCGAAAAACGCTGCTCGAACCCTCAACCGTGCCAACAAACCCTTTACAAAGCAGAACATATGTGCTATGATACAGCACAGCCAGGCAGCAACGCGCCGGCAAAGCGGAGTAGAACGCATAGATACGAGTAGATGACCGCGCGCGGTCTTCGCCAAGGAGGGTTCCATGTTCCAGCGGTTGGACGAGCTACAAACCGGCACCCTGTATATTCTCACGGGCCAGGCCGGCGCCGGCAAATCGCACCTCGCCGCCAGCGCCCGGCGCAGCGGCACGCTCTGGGTGCTCGACACCGAAGGCGCGGCCCAGAACCTGGCCGGCAAGCCGGGAATCCACCGGCGCATCCAGGTAATGCAGTCGCTCTCGCTGAAAGCGCTAGTCGAGGCGATGGACGAGATCCGCAAGCTCGGCAAGCCCGGCGACACAGTGCTGCTCGACTCGATCTCGAAAGTGTTTCAGGCGATGCGCGCCTACGCGCAGCGGCGCGCCGGCGCCGAGACCGACCGCAAAACCGGGGTGGGCTTCGACGAGCACGCCTCGATCAACCGCAATATGCAGGCGGTATACACTGGCCTGACGGAGCTGAAGCAGGCTGGCTTCCACGTCGTGATCATCGGGCACCTGGCGCGCAAGTACCGCGCCGACAGCGCCGGCCTGCAGGACGAAGGGCTGCGCGTGCTGGCCGACGAGCAGATCGCCTACGAGGCCGACGCAATGCTGCTGGTCGAGCGCGAGGGCGACGAGCGTACGATCACGCCGATCATCAAGCCGCCGCGCCCAGCGCACCTGAAGATGAACAAGCGCTACCCAGCCACGCTGGCCACGCTCTACCCCGACATGGTGCCCGACGGCGAGAAGCCGGCCGCGCGCAAGGCCGAGCGTACCGCCGCGCGCAAAGCCGAGCCGGCTAGCTCCCCCGCCGCCGAGCCCGCCAGCGAAGAGGATGAGCCGGCCGACGACGTGGCCTTCGCGGCAGCA
>CALLYN010000752.1 GCA_937858455.1 uncultured Kouleothrix sp. | reverse complement strand
TGGCCGCGCTCGACGAGTTCGATTATGTCGTGATCAACCGCGAGGATCACCTCGACGACGCGGTTGGCCAGATCCGTGCGATCATTGTGGCCGAGAAGCACCGCGTGCGCCCGCGCCGCGTCAGCCTGTGAGCCGCGCCGCGCTGTGGCGCGCCGGTTTCGGCTACATCTGCTACAATACAGGCGCATGTGTAGCGAGCTACTGGAAGACGATATGAATATACAAGAACAGCTTCAGCAGGATCTCAAAGCCGCCATGCGCGGCGGCGACCGCTTTCGCGTCGGCGTGATCCGCATGGCGCTGGCCGCGCTTCAGAACGCCCAGATGGCGCTAGTGAAGGCCGAGTTCGACGCCAGCGCGCCGGCCGAGGGCGACGCCAGCGGCGAGCCGATCATCGTCGTGCTCAGCGAGGCAGCCATGCAGGAAACGATGGTCAAAGAGGTGAAGCGCCGGCGCGACGCGGCTGAGCTATACCTGAAAGGCGGCCGGCCCGAGCTGGCCGAGCAAGAGCAGCGCGAGGCCGAGCTTCTAGAAACCTACCTACCGCGCCAGCTCACTGCCGCCGAGCTGCGCCCCATGCTGGCCGAGGCGATCGCCGGCCTGGGCGCGCGCGGCGTGGCCGACATGGGCAAGGTGATGCCGTCGCTGATGCAGCAGTTCAAAGGCCGCGCCGACGGTCGCCTGATCAGCCAGCTCGCACGCGAGATCCTGAGCAGCTAGACGCTAAGTAGGTGGAGCGATGCGACGCAAATGGGGGCTGCGGCTGGGGCGCAGCTGGCGCGAGAATCGCCAGCTGCGCGCGGCCGGCGAGGGCGATCAGTCGCTGATCGCCGCTCAGAACGAGGTGTACCAGCGCCGCATGCTCGTTGGCGTCTGCGTGCTACTGGGCCTGGCGCTCTGGTCGCTGCTCATGCTACGGCCGCTCACCAACCCCAACCTGCAGCCGGGCAGCCCCAGCCCGATCGAGATTCGCGCGCCGCGCACGGTGTCGTTCGCCAGCAAGCTGCTGACCGAGCAAGAGCGCATTCGCGTCGAGAGCGCGCCCGATACCGTCGTCTATACCCGCGATCCGAGCATTCCCGTCGAGCAGCGCGCCCAGCTCGCCAACGCGCTGCAGACGATCGAGCAGATCCGCAACGATCCCAGCCTTACCGGCGGCCAGAAGCGCGACAAGCTCGTGAGCCTGCCGTTGCCCAGCAGTACGCTTGCCATCTCGCCGGCGCTCGCGCTGCAGCTCACGCGCATGCCCAACGACGCCTGGAGCCTGGTGCGCGACCAGGCCCTGGTGGTGTACGACCGGGCGCTCAGCGACCACGACTACACCCTCAGCGAAGAGGATGTGCGCAACCTGCGCGAGCGCTCGATGCCGTACTGGAGCTCGCTGGTGGCGCGCGGCGAGCAGCAGCAGCTGGTGCTGCTGTTCAGCGAGGCGTTTGTACGGCCCAACCGGCTGCTCGACGCCGACGCCACCCAGGCGCGCAAGCAGGCGCTGCGCAATCAGGTGGCCTCGGTGCTCGTGACGATCCAGGAGGGCGAGAATATCGTTCACGCCGGCGATATCGTCACCCCGGCGATCCAGGAAAAGCTCGAGGCGCTCGATCTGCTCGAAACCCAGATCGACTGGCTGAGCGTCGGCGGTAAGGGGCTGCTGGCCGGGCTGCTGGTTGGCGTGTTTGGCATCTATGTCTACAAGATGCAGCGCAATATCTGGATGGTCAGCCGCACGCTGCTGGTGGTCGCGGTGCTGTTCGCGCTCACCGCGCTGGCCGCGCGGCTGGCGCTGCCGCTCGGGCGCAGCTGGGTCTACGCCTTCCCGCTCGGCATGACCGCGCTGCTGCTCGCCACGCTATTTCCGCGCGGGCTGGCGCTGATGCTGGTGACGCTGCTGGCCCTGGTGATCGCGTTTCTCGACGACAACCACGCCAACGCGGCCGTGGCGCTGCTGCTCGGCAGCATGGCCGGAATCCTGACGATCGGCCGTGGCGAGCGCTGGCTGCATTTCGCGGCGGCCGGCCTGACGATCGCCGTCGTCACTGGCCTCGCCCAGGCCGCGTTCTGGCTGAACGACCCCAGCGGCGCGCTTGGCAACCAGTGGCTGCAGATCGTGCTCTCGAGCGCGATCAATGGCGTGGCGTCGGCGTTTATCGCGCTGGGCCTGTTCAACCCGGTCGGCCACCTGGCCGACGTGGTGACGCCACAGCAGCTGATGGAGCTGGCCCACCCGGCCCAGCCGCTGCTGCGCAAGCTGATCCGCGAGGCGCCCGGCACCTACTACCATAGCCTCTCGGTCGGCAATCTGGCCGAGAGCGCGGCCGAGCAGATCGACGCCGACGCGCTGCTGCTGCGCGTCGCCTCGTACTACCACGACATCGGCAAAACCATCAGGCCCTACTTCTTCACCGATAACCAGAGCGACCGCGAAAACGTGCACAACGACCTCGACCCGCACACCAGCGCCGGGATCATCTGCGACCACGTGACCGAGGGCGAGAAGATGGCCCGCGCCGCCGGGCTGCCGCGCCAGGTGATCGAGTTCATCCGCGCGCACCACGGCACCAGCGTGATCAAGCACTTCTACCAGCTCGCGCTGCAGCAAGAGGATAGCGTGAATGTCGACGATTACCGCTACCCCGGCCCCAAGCCGCGCACCCGCGAGCAGGCGATCATGATGCTGGCCGACTCGGTCGAGGCGACGGTGCGCTCAAAGGCCCAGAGCGGCAAGATCTTCTCGGCGCGCGACGACGCGCACAACGGCAATGGGCGCGCGCGGCAGGGCATGCAGACGCTGGAAGAGCTGGTGAACTCGATCATCGACGAGCGCATCCGCAGCGGCCAGCTCGACGAAAGCAGCCTGACGCTGAGCGATATCGCCAAGATCCGCCAGGCTTTCATCTCGACTTTGCAGGGGATCTATCACCCGCGCGTCGACTATGCGCCCCAGGTGGTAAAGCATTCGTGATAGGCCGGCAGCCCAGCGCGCCAAACGCCCGCGTCCTGGCCATTCGCCCGTTACACGGTACTATTCTCGTATATTGCATGCGCTTGTTCCGCGCTCCGGGCCAAAAAAACGCATACAGAAACGTGCCTTAGGTGTAGTTGACAATGCTAGACGTAGACATCCAGATCGATGACCGGTTTGCCGATGCC
>CALLYN010000751.1 GCA_937858455.1 uncultured Kouleothrix sp. | reverse complement strand
CGCAGATCTCGAACCTGAGCATCAACCTGGCGGTGGTGATCAACGACCCCGAGGAGGGCGAGCTGTTCGCGCGCGTCAAGGTGCCGGCGGTGCTGCCGCGGCTCATCCCGATCGGCGGCAGCTCGTGCGCCACGCCCGAGCACATCCCGCCCGAGCGGCGCTACTGCTTTGCCTGGCTCGACCAGGTGATCGCCGAGAATGCCGACGCGCTGTTCCCCGGCATGGCCGTGACCGAGGCGTATGTCTTTCGTATCACGCGCAACGCCGATGTCGAGATCCAGGAGGAAGAGGCCGCCGACTTGCTGCGTACGATCGAGCAGGGCGTGCGCCGCCGCCGCTTCGGCGCGGTGGTGCGCCTGACGATCCAGCCGAACATGCCCCAGCGCATCCGCGACCTGCTACTGGTGAACCTGAAGCTCACGCCCGAGGATCTGTACGAGGTGCGCGGCCCGCTCGGCCTCGCCGATGTGATGGCGCTCACCAAGATCGACCGGCCCGACCTGAAAGACCCGCCGTTCTACCCCAAGGCGCCGCCGATCTTGCGCCACGCGCGCACCAGCGCCGAGATATTCGGCGCGATCCGCCAGCAGGACATCCTGCTGCACCACCCCTACGACTCATTCCAGCCGCTGGTCGAGCTGATCGAGGCCGCCGCCGAAGACCCCGAGGTGCTGGCGATCAAGCAGACGCTCTACCGCGTCGGCAGCAACTCGCCGATCGTCAAGGCGCTGATGCACGCCCGCGACCAGGACAAGCAGGTGACGGTGCTGGTCGAGCTGAAGGCGCGTTTCGACGAGGAGAACAACATCACTTGGGCGCGCGCGCTCGAGCGCGCCGGCGTGCACGTGGTGTACGGCCTGGTGGGGCTGAAAACCCACGCCAAGATCGCGCTGATCGTGCGCCGCGAGTACGACGGCCTGCGCCGCTATGTGCACCTGGGCACCGGCAACTACAACGCCGGCACCGCGCGCGTGTACACCGACCTCGGGCTGCTGACCTGCCGCCCCGATATTGGCGCCGACGTGTCCGACCTGTTCAACTTTCTCACCGGCTACTCGCGCCAGTCGCGCTACCGCAAGCTGCTGGTGGCGCCGGTCAACCTGCGCGAGCGGCTGACGCTGCTGATCGAGCGCGAGATCGCGCATGCCGCCAGCGGGCGCGCCGGCCACCTGATCTTCAAGCTCAACGCGCTGGTCGATCCGGCGATGATCGACCTGCTGTACCAGGCCTCGGCGGTGGGCGTGAAGGTTGATCTGAATGTGCGCGGTATGTGCTGCCTGCGGCCGGGCGTGCCGGGCATGAGCGAGAACATCAGCGTGCGTAGCGTGATCGGCCGCTTCCTCGAGCATAGCCGGATCTACTACTTCGCCAACGATGGCGCGCCCGAGGTGTACCTGGGCAGCGCCGACCTGATGCAGCGCAACCTCGATCGCCGCGTCGAGACGCTGTTCCCGATCGAAGACCCGGCGCTGGTGGCGCATATTCGCAACGACTTGCTGGCGGTGTATCTGCGCGATAACACCCGCGCCCACGTGCTTCAGCCCGACGGCTCGTACCTGCGCGCGCGGCCCGGCGAGGGCGAACCGACGATCGACAGCCAGGCCGCATTCTCGGTTGGCCGCCAGATCCCGCCTGAATGACAGGACGTACGCGGTCGCCTGCGATATCGGCTTGTTCTGCCTGCGGCAGCATGGTACTCGCTTTCTTGTGTGCTGAGATGTTGGCGCAAAGCGCCAACATCTCAGCACCATCCATGAAAAAGTACCGCTCTGCCGAAGGCAAAAACCCGCACCGCGTAAGTCCTGTGAATAGGATACGGATAGGAGATTGGCGCGCGGCAGATCCACGCGCCACAACCTGCAACCCGATGAGCTACCGCCTGTTTATCGCCACACCGCTGCCGCCGGCCGTGAAGGCCGCGCTTGCGGCAGCCCAGACACGCCTGGGCCGAGGCGGCGCGCCGATCAAGTGGGTCGCGCCTAGTTCGATGCACCTCACGCTGCGCTTTCTGGGCGAAACCGACACCACGCTGCTGCCAACGATTGGCCCGACAATCCGGCAGAGCATCCAGGGCTACCCGGCGTTTCAGCTGAGCCTGACCCACGTGAGCGCGTTCCCAAACACCCGCCACCCCAACGTGGTGTGGGCCGGCGTCGGCGGCGCGGTCGAGGCGCTGGGGCGGCTGGCAGGCGAGATCGAGCGCGCAATGGTCGCGATCGGCTTCCAGCCCGAGAAGCGCGCGTTTCGCCCACACCTTACGCTGGGGCGCGCACGCCACGGCGCCGCGCAAACAGCGCTCGAGCGGCTGGGCGACACCATCCGCGCGCTGCCGCAGCTGCCGCCGGTCGCATGGCTAGCGCAGCACGTGAGCCTGCTGCGCAGCGAGCTGCAACCCGGTGGGCCGATCTACACCGAGATTGCAGATTGCCAACTGGCGGGCGATCCGCAGTCGGATATCACACTCGCTTGAAGTGGCGCTGGCGGCCTTCCGCCCAGCCAGCCGGTAGTGCTCCGCGCGGCGGCACGGCGCGACCCACCGCAAACCACGGGCAATCAGGCGAGTATGAAATGGGGCAACGATGTTGGGCGATCGTCTCCAGCGCATTCTGGTGTGGATGCTGATCGTAGCAGTGTCGGTGTACCTGCTCGAGCGGCTGTTCTTCCTGACGGCGCTGTTCGCCACGCCGCTGCTGCTGTTTGGCCTGGCCTGGCTGGCGTCGCTCGTCCTCAAGCCGCTGGTCGACTGGCTGACCATGCTCACGCTGCCGGTGCCGTTCGTGTCGCACCGCGCCGCCACCGGCGCAGTCACACCCACATGGCGGCTGCCGCGCGCGCTGGCGGTGTCGCTGGTGTATGTGGCGATCATCGCACTGGTGGTGGTGCTGGTAGTGTCGCTGGTGCCAATCATCGAGCCGCAGCTGGTTGGCATCGACGAGACGCTGCCAAACGCGGTGAGCCAGATCTCGCTGTGGATCACCGGCCTGGAGAGCGAGCTGCAGCGCGTAGGCTTTCGCGGCAACATCGCGCGCATCGCGCAGCCCGAGGCGCTGGCGCAGCAGGCGACGACTCTCGGCAGCACGCTCATCCAGCAATCGCTCGGCATCGCCAGCGGCATCGCCACACTGCTGATCGACCTGATCCTGGTGCTGATTCTCAGCTACTACATGACGCTCGACGGCCCGCGCATCGCCGACAAGTTCTTGCAGCAGCTGCCCGAGCAGTGGCGCGACGACACCGTGCGCTTCTTTACGATCGTCAACCACACCTTTGGCGGCTTTCTGCGCGCCCAGCTGATTCAGGGGTTTATCTACGGCATTGCCACGGCGATGGTGATGACCGGCCTTGGGCTGGACTATGTCGCGCTGGCGAGCGTGATCGCCTCGATCATTGTGCTGGTGCCCATCATCGGCAGCGTGCTTGGCGTCATCCCACCGCTGGTGATCGCGATCATCGACCGGCCCGACAGCGTGCTGCTGATGGTGCTGGTGCTGGCGGTGGTGCAGCAGGTGTTGTTCAACATGATCATGCCGCGCCTGATGGGGCGGATCGTGGGGCTGCACCCGCTGCTGGTGTTTGCCGCCATCCTGGTGGGGGCGACGGTTGCCGGCGGCTGGGGCATTCTGTTTGGCATTCCAATCGCCGGCGTGGTGGCGGCGGTGCTGCAGTTCATCTACGGGCGCACGACGATCGCGCCGGCCCCACCAGCTCCACCCGAGCCGCAGGCCGAGCCGCGCAGCGACCCGCGGCCATCCGCAGGCGACCACCGGTCGATTTGATAGGCTTCTAGAAGTTACGCACTTGCGTGATTCGGCTTCCTCAAGCGACGAGATTGAGCCTGCGGCAGCATGGTGCTTGCTTGATCTTCGGTGTGCGGTTTTCCGCGCCCCGCGCGAAAACCGCACACGATACGGAGAATTGTACCGCCCTGCCGAAGGCTGAGGGCGCCAAGCAAGTCCTAAGAGCCTGTTTGAAAAGGGGGTGCGCGAGAGGCATAGCCCCTCGCACTTCCCTTCTGGCGGGTGGCGGCCACATTCGTGGCCGCCACCC
>CALLYN010000750.1 GCA_937858455.1 uncultured Kouleothrix sp. | reverse complement strand
GCGCCACCCCACGCCACAGGGCATGCGCGTCTGACATTGCCGCTGGCACGGCCTTTCCCGTAGGGCGCGCATCCTGCGCGC
Organism: uncultured Kouleothrix sp.; assembly: GCA_937858455.1. Lineage (GTDB taxonomy): Bacteria > Chloroflexota > Chloroflexia > Chloroflexales > Roseiflexaceae > Kouleothrix. The sequence goes on along the minus strand of CALLYN010000750.1, from coordinate 10,628 downwards.
CTCACTCTCGCCCTGCCGGGCGTTCGAGGGGCTGCGCGCCACCCCACGCCACAGGGCATGCGCGTCTGACATTGCCGCTGGCACGGCCTTTCCCGTAGGGCGCGCATCCTGCGCGCCTTCTCCCAATCGGGGCGGGTGTTCGGGGGCTCCGCGCCCCGTGCCCTGCCGGGCTTTCGAGGGCTCCGCGCCCCCGTGCCCTGCCGGGCGTTCGAGGGGCTGCGCGCCACCCCACGCCACAGGGCATGCGCGTCTGACATTGCCGCTGGCACGGCCTTCTCCGTAGGGCGCGCATCCTGCGCGCCTTCTCCCAATCGGGGCGGGCGTTCGAGGACGCTGCAACACACTCTCGCCCTGCCGGGCGTTCGAGGGGCTGCGCGCCCCCGTGCCCCGCGGCAGAGGGCGGCCGCCGGCCCTCTGCACTCCCCCGCTGGCGCTACCGCCCCTGGCCCCATAATGCATGCCGTGGCTCGTGCAGCCGTAGTGGCGCATGCCTCGTGGCGACACGTGAGCTGCCAGCGTGCCCTAAGGCATAGCCGCAGGGCGATGTTTGCGCTCCCTCGCTCCAACGCTCTCCGCTCCCCGCTCCCTCGCTTCCCCGGAAGCACGCCGGTTCTATGGTATTATTTGGCCGGCTGGCCGCCGGTAGCCCCGGCGCGGCGCATGGCCGGCCCGAACACAACTGTCCGCTATGTTTGGGGGTACTCAATGCCAGGTATCGAAACATTGCTGCGGCCGGATATCGCAGCGCTCGAAGCGTATACGCCGGTGGCGCCGATCGAGGTGCTCGCCGCGCAGCTCGGCCTGCCGGTCGAGCGCATTATCAAGCTCGACGCCAACGAAAGCCCATACGGCCCATCGCCACGCGCGGTGGCCGCCGTCGACGCGCTGGGCGGCGGCCACGCGCCGGCCAGCTCCAACCAGTTCCTCGAGCCGCTGGCGCTGGCGATCTACCCCGACCCGAACCATACCTTTCTGCGCCAGCGCCTCAGCGCCTACACCGGCCAGCCGGCCGAGCGCATCCTCTGCTCGTCCGGCTCCGGCGAGCTGATCGACCTGCTGATGCGCGCGTTCATCCAGCCCGGCGACGCGATCGTCGACTGCCCGCCGACCTTCGGCATGTACTCGTTCGACGGCGGCATCCACGGCGCGCGGATCGTGAATGTGCCGCGCGACGAAGCCTTCGACCTCGACATCGCAGCGGTGGCCGAGGCCGTCGAGCGCGAGCGCGCCAAGCTGCTGTTCGTGACGCTGCCCAACAACCCCACCGGCAACCTCACGCCGCGCGCCGAGATCGAGCGCCTGCTCGACCTGCCGGTGATGGTCGTCGTCGACGAGGCGTATGTCGAGTTCGCCGGCGTCAGCGTGGCCGACCTGATCGGCCGCTACCCGAACCTTGCCGTGCTGCGCACCTTCAGCAAGTGGGCCGGCCTGGCCGGCCTGCGCATTGGCTACGGCCTGTTTCACGAAGATTTGATCCAGCACCTGTGGAAGATCAAGCAGCCCTACAACATCAACGTGGCCGCGCAGGCCGCCGCGCTGGCCTCGCTCGACGACGCCGACTTCCTGATGGATAAGGTGCGCCTCGTGGTGGCCGAGCGCGACCGGATGTACGCCCGGCTGCTCGACATGCCCGGCCTGCACCCCTACCCCAGCCACGCCAACTTCATGCTCTGCCGCGTGCTTGGCGCCGACGCGACGCGCCTCAAGGCCGACTTGATGCGCCGTGGCATTCTGGTGCGCTACTTCAATAAGCCCGGCCTGACCGACTGTGTTCGCTTTAGCATTGGCACCCCCGAGCAGAACGATATCTTCCTGGCCGCGCTGGCCGAGCTGCTGGGCACGGCGCGGGCAGTCTAGTCTGCCGGTTTCCGGCACACCGAGGAGATACCCATGGCTTCCGAATCGCTGCGCGACCTGCGCGAGTTCGCCGCCGATCTGGCCTGGCAGGCCGGCAAGCTCACCCTGCGCTACTTCCAGACCGACATCGCCACCGAGATCAAGGCCGACGCCTCGCCGGTGACGGTGGCCGACCGCCAGTCGGAGCGCCTGATGCGCGAGCTGATTGCGGCGCGCTACCCCGACCACAGCATCCTTGGCGAAGAAGAGGGCGAGACCCGCCCAGGCGCAACCTACCGCTGGGTGCTCGACCCGATCGACGGCACCAAGACGTTCGTGCGCGGCGTGCCGCTGTACGCCGTGCTGGTGGGCCTCGAGCGCGACGGCGAGGCGGTGGTGGGCGCGATCAACATCCCTGGCACCGGCGAGCTGCTGCACGCCGCGCGCGGCGAGGGCTGCAGCTGGAACGGCAGGGTCGCCCGCGTCTCGCAGGTGTCGCGCCTGCGCGACGCGCTGCTGCTCTGCTCCGACGCCGAGAGCATGCCCCAGTATGGCCGCGCCGCCGCCTACCGCCGCATGGTCGCCGCCACCAAGCTCCAGCGCACCTGGGGCGACGCCTACGGCTACGTGCTGGTGGCCACCGGCCGCGCCGAAGTGATGCTCGACGCCGACGTGCGGCTGTGGGACGCCACGGCGCTGCTGCCGGTGGTGACCGAGGCCGGCGGCACGCTGACCGACTGGCGCGGAACGCAGACGGCCGCCGGCGGCGAGGCGATCGGCACCAACGGCCTGGTGCTCGACGAGCTGCTGGCGCTCGTAGGCGCGCGCGGCGAGTAGCCGCGCGCGCGGGCTGCACAGCGCCTCGCTCTTCATACGCCGCCTGCTCACCATTGGGGCGAGCCTTGCGCTCGCCCCGCGCTGCACTTCTACCACCAGGGCAAGCCCTGCACGCATCTCGCGCTGCACTTCTACCACCAGGGCAAGCCCTGCACGCATCCCGCGCTGCGCTTCTACCACCAGGGCAAGCCCTGCACGCATCCCGCGCTGCGCTTCTACCACCAGGGCAAGCCTTGCGCTCGCCCCGCGTTATACTTCCACCACCAGGGCAAGCCTTGCGCTCGCCCCGCGCTGCACTTCCACCACCAGGGCAAGCCCTGCGCGCATCCCGCGCTGCACTTCCACCGCCAGGGCAAGCCCTGCGCGCATCCTGCGCTGCGCTTCCACCACCAGGGCAAGCCTTGCGCTCGCCCCGCGTTATACTTCCACCACCAAGGCAAGCCTTGCGCGCACGCCGCGCTTCAGCTGCCCGCCGCACAGGTGGGCGACGGCAAACAGCGCTGAGCATTGGCGGCACCTTCGCTCCGACAAACGCAGCACACACCTATGGTATACTGACCGCCGCAGTAGCATCACACAAACGTTCAGCTGGCCGCCTACCAGTGTCGGAGGTTCCTCGTGCGAATCGTAGCCATGATCATGGCCGGCGGCGAAGGGACGCGCCTGAGCGTGCTTTCCGAAAAGCGCGCCAAGCCGTCGGTGCCCTTCGCCGGTAAGTTCCGCATCATCGACTTCACCCTTTCGAACTGCGTCAACTCAGGCATCTTCGACGTGGCCGTGCTTACGCAGTACCGCCCGCACTCGCTCAACTCGCATATCGGCAACGGCAAGCCCTGGGACCTCGACCGCAGCCAGGGCGGCGTCCAGCTGCTCCAGCCCTACCAGGGCCGCCGCGACGAGAGCTGGTACAAAGGCACAGCCGACGCGGTGTACCAGAACCTCAACTACATCCGCGAGCGCCGCGCCGACGTGGTGGTGCTGCTCTCGGGCGACCACATCTACAAGATGGACTACAGCGCCATGGTCGATTTCCACCAGCGCCGCCGCGCCGACCTGACCGTGGCCGTGATGCACGTGCCGCTCGACGAGACCGACCGCTTCGGGATCATGACCGTCGACGACACCCAGCGCGTGGTCGAGTTCACCGAGAAGCCCAAGAACCGCGACAAGGGCACGCTCGCCAGCATGGGCATCTACGTCTTCAGCGCCGACGCGCTTATGCGCCGGCTGGGCGAGGGCGGCGAGGGCAGCCCGCGCATCGACTTCGGCAAGCACGTGATCCCGGCAATGATCACCCAGGATAAAGTCTTCGCCTACCCATTCGAAGGCTACTGGGTCGACGTCGGCACCATCCAGTCGTACTGGGAAACCAGCATGGAGCTGCTCGACTCGCGCAATACGCTCAAGCTCTACGACCCCGAGTGGGTCGTGCACACCCGCAGCGAAGAGCGCCCGCCCGCCAAGTTCGGCCCGCAGTCGCAGGTGGTGCAGAGCATGATCTGCAATGGCGCGATCGTGCGCGGCCGCGTCGAGCGCTCGGTGCTCTCGCCCGGCGTGTACGTGTCGCCCGGCGCGCTCGTGCGCGACAGCGTGGTGATGAACGATGTATGGATCGGCCCCGGCGCCGTGCTCGACCGCGTGATTGTCGACAAGAACGTGGTAGTTGGCGCCGGCGTGCGCCTCGGCTACGGCGACGACCTGACCGTGCCGAACAAGCAGGAGCCCGAGAAGCTCAATACCGGCGTGACGGTGGTGGGCAAGGGCGCGCACCTGCCCTCGAATATCAATATCGGCCGCAATGTGGTGATCAACGCCGACCGCGACGAGGAACACTTCCCCGGCGGCGAGGTGGCTTCGGGCGAGACCATATAGCATGTTACGCTCGGGGTGGTGAGCTTTGAGCTTCCCGGCTCTGACTCATAGCTCGGCACCCAGAGCCCAAAACTAAGGATAGCTATGCTGCGCACACTCGCACTCATCCTGGCCGGCGGCGAGAGCAAAGCGCTGAGCGCGCTCACCGCCGAGCGCTCCGAAGCTGCAGTGCCATTCGCCGGCAAGTTCCGGATCATCGACTTCGCGCTCTCGAACTGCGTGAACTCGGGCATCTACAATGTCGGCGTGCTGACACAGTACCGCCCGCGCTCGCTGCACGAGCATATCGGCGTCGGCAAGCCCTGGGATCTCGACCGGCGGATCGGCGGCGTACGCGTGCTGCACCCGTTCCTCACCACCGAGGGCGGCGACTGGCAGCGCGGCAACGCCGACGCCGTGCGCGCCAACCTCGATTTCATCGCCGAGCAGCCGATCGACGCCGTGCTGGTGCTCGCCGGCGACCATATCTACAAGATGGACTACCGGCCCATGCTGCAGATCCACCAGGATCGCGGCGCCGACCTCACCGTGGCCGTGCATAGCGTCAACCGCCACGAGGTGCACCGCTACGGCATCGTCACCGTCGACGCCGACGGCACCGTCAGCCGCTTCGAGGAAAAGCCGCGCCGCTCGCAGTCGAGCCTGGCCTCGATGGGCATCTACGTGTTCCGCAAGAGCTTCCTCATGGAGCTGCTGGCCGGGGGCAACGAGAACGACTTCGGCCGCGAGATCATGCCCAAGGTCGTGCGGCAGACCCAGGTGGCCGCCTACCACTTCCAGGGCTACTGGGCCGATGTTGGCACCGTGCAGGCCTACTACGAGGCCAACATGGCCCTGCTCGTCGAGACGCCCGCGCTCGACCTGTACGACCCCGAGTGGGTCATCCATACCCGCAGCGAAGAGCGCCCGGCCGCGCTGATCGGCGCCGAGGCGCGCGCCGAGGGCAACCTGCTGTGCGACGGCTGCCAGATCTACGGCCAGGTGATTCGCTCGGTGATCGCCCCCGGCGTGGTGGTGGCGCCCGGCGCCGTGGTGCGCGACTCGATCCTGCTCACCGATACGGTGGTCGAGCGCGACGCGGTGATCGACCGCTGCATCCTCGACAAGGAGACGGTGGTGGGCAAAGAGGCCAAGGTCGGCGACGGCGAGGATAATACCCCCAACCAGGCCGCCCCCGACCGGCTGAACACCGGCCTTACGGTGATCGGCCGGCGCGCGCGCATCCCGGCCGGCGCGATCATCGGCCGCAATGTCGTGGTGATGCCGCGCGTCAACGAGGATCGCTATGGCCCCGACTTGGTGGTGCCGAGCGGCGCCACCGTCGAGCGCTAGCCGCCCCACGAATCAGCAGGGGCGCGCTGTGGCGCGCCCCTGCTGTGCTAAGCCGAGACCCCGCGTATCGAAGCCTGCCTACACTTCGATATCGGCCACCGAGGCGACGATATGCGTCGGCCGATAGGGGTAGCGCGAAACATCCTCGCGGCGCGTGACGCCAGTGAGCACCAGGATCGTCTCCAGCCCGCTCTCGGTGCCGATGATGATATCGGTGTCCATGCGGTCGCCAACCATCACCGAGTCCTCGGAGTGCGCGTCGATCGTGCGCAGGGCCGTGCGCATAATCAGCGGGTTGGGCTTGCCAATGTAGTACGGCTGCACCCCCGTGGCCGCCGAAATCAGCGCCGCGACCGCGCCGGTTGCCGGAACCATCCCGCCCTCGCCCGGGCCTGAGACATCGGGGTTCGTCGCGATAAAGCGCGCGCCCGCCGCGACAAAGCGCATGGCCTGGGTTATCCGCTCGAAGCTATACGACAGCGTCTCGCCCAGCACAACGTACTCCGGATCCTGGTCGGTGATGATGTAGCCGGCGTCGTGCAGCGCCGTCGTCAGCCCGGCCTCGCCAATGACGTAGGCGCTCCCGCCGGGGTGCTGCGTCGCGAGGAACTGGGCGGTCGCCATCGCCGAGGTGTAGATCGCATTCGCCGGCACGTCCAGCCCGATGCGCTGCAGGCGCACCCACAGGTCGCGCTGGGTGTAGATCGAGTTATTCGTCAGCACCAGAAACTTCGAGCCGGCCTGCTCGAGCCGGCGGATAAACTCGTTGGCGCCAGGGATGATCTGCGAGCCAAACACCAGCACGCCATCCATGTCGCAGATGTAGTTCTTTGCCATATGTTCCTCAAGGGTGTAGGCCGCAGCTGCGCCCCCAGCAGCGGGCAGGCGGCGCCATTCTTACCGTGCATGCTGCACAGGCGCCGCGCCGCGCCACGAAGATGCATTATACCGCGATATCCCTCGCGCTCAACGCATTAGGCAGCTCTGCTATACTTATAGTGTGAAGAAGCGTACCTACTCTGCCGAGAGGTCGAATTACGAGGGTTCAAGCATGCTCATCGTACTCATCATCAATACCATCGTATGCGTGTTAGGGGCTCTGGGTGGCGTAGTGATTGCCTCGGGCAGCGTCATCAGCATCGCCGATATGAACGTCGCGTGGGCCGGTTGGCTGCTAGTAGGGGCTTTGCTCATCCCGGTGATGTTTGTGGTGTCGGGGGTAGGCGCGTGGCTGGCGCACTGGTTCGGGCCGGCCTCGCTCACGATCGGCCTGGTCGCGCTGCCGTGGGTCTATGGCCTGCTCTTTGTCGCCGCTATGCTGATGACATTCAAGGCCATGTAGCCCCCAACCTACAGCACGTGATCCAGCGCTGCCGCAGGCGAACAGCGTACCAGGCTCCGGTACCCGATAATGTACAAAGAGTCATCGATCGATACACTTTTGTGATCAACATGTTATGCTACAGGCGCGGCAAGCATGATAGGATATTCGCAGATGCACTGGCGAACAAGGTTCGTGAAATCTCACAGCTCGTCGCACTCGACAACGCAGCCTACAACGTAGCTAGCATCGCAGCACACCACAGCCCATTTTGCGAACCAGGCGCTCCCGATCACGGAACCAGTACGTTGCTACGCCAAACATACGCTGGTGCATCTTCCAATATATTTCCCCTGCTCAACGGCCCCAGCGCATCGCTGGGGCCGTCGCCATATCTTACCCCAAGTTGTGGCTACACCAGCTCGGCCACCGGCTGGGCGACGCGCCTGGGCAGGCGGATGCTGAACGTGGTACCAACATTGAGCGTGCTCTGCACCGTGATGTTGCCGCCCATGATCCGGCAGATATGCTGGCTCAGCGCCAGCCCTAGCCCGGCGCCATCGTACTTGGGCGCGTTCGGCGGATCGACCACGCGCTTAAAGGTCTGGAACAGCTGCGAGATCGCCTCGGGCGGAATGCCAATGCCGGTATCGGAGACGTGAAAGACCACCCAGTCGTGTTCGTCGGTACACTCGGGCTGCGCCGCAATTGTGATCACGCCCTGCTCGGTATACTTCGAGGCGTTCGAGAGCATATTGATCAGAATCTGCCGCACCTTGGTCTGGTCGGCGTACATGATGCCAATGTCGGGGCTGCAATCGATCACCAGGTGGTTGCGGTTCTTGCCCACCAGCGGCTGCACCGACGCGACCAGCTGATTAAGCATAGTGGCCACGTCGAAGGTTTCGAGGAGCAGGTCGAGCTTGCCGGCCTCGATCTTCGAGAGGTCGAGCACATTGTTGATCAGGTTCAGCAGGTGCTTGCCCGACGACTCGATCACTCCCAGGTCGCTCAGGAAGCTCTCGGCGCCCTGCTGCTCGGCCTGCCACGCCAGCAGGTTGGTATAGCCGAGGATGGCCGTCAGCGGCGTGCGCAGCTCGTGGCTCATGTGCGCCAGAAACGCGCTCTTGGCGCGGTTGGCCGACTCGGCAGCGTCTTTGGCCTGCAGCAGCGCATGCTCGACATGCAGGCGCTCGGCGATCTCGCGGCGCAGCGCCGCGCGCTCGCGCTGCGTTTCGCTAGCCGAGAGGTAGCTGATCAGCGCGACCATGGGCAGCATGATCAGCGCCGCCACCAGCACTGTGGTTTCGATCTCGTTGGGTGTATACGACCACGCCGACAGCAGCATAACCGTCAGCAGCAGCCCCAGCAGCGCAGCCGCCAGCACCAGCCAGATCTGCCAGGATCGCACCACCATGCTCGCGATCAAGATCGCGAACACCAGCGTCAGCGGGGCGGTGCCAACCACCGGCGTGCTGAGCATAGCCACGAATGGGCCAACCAGTGTAAAGCCGAGCATGCCCCAGGCCGCCAGATCAACCAGCCCGCGCCGCGCCAGAATGATCGCCGTGCCAAAGATCGTGATTGCCAGCACGACGAGCTTCAGGCTTGTCTCGGGGTTAGGCTGAAAGCACAGCACGACGACCACAAACAGCAGGGCCATCGCGATCATGCCCAGGCTTAGCACCACCACCGCGCGCCCACGCTGCTGATACTCATCGTCGGGATGAGCGATTGTTAGCAACCGGGCCAACATCTGTCGCATTCTCAGAACTCTCAGGCTAGGGCGATACTTACCAGATTATATGATATACCGATTGAGCATAGATTACGATCACGTTGCATTCATAAAAAGGCCCGAGAATCCCGCCGGCCCGGCTTACGGGCGCGAAAGCTCATAAGCTTTACACACATTTAACAATCGGATCACCCAGCGATAAATTGGCAGCGCTAGGATAGAGGCGTGAGAATAGCAAGGAAGAAACAGAAGGAGCTACACATGGTCACGGTCATTATCTTCGTTAGCGGTTACGCGATTGGCGGCGTGTCGGCGCTGCTGCTGGTTGGCCTGGCGCTGGTTGGCCGCCGGTCGCGGCTTGGGCAGAACAAGCTGGTGAGCTATGAGATCGAACACTCGGCGATCTGAGGTGCCCCAGCCAGCCATGCCATTCGGCGTGCCGCGCGGTCTCGAGGCGCTGCGCCTGATGCTTGAGCAGGGTTGGCGTATCGAAACCCCGGTGCTGGCCCGGCTCTCGTGGGCGCAGCGCAACACCGGCGAGCTATCGTACCATATTATCCTGGTGCGCGCCGCTCAGCGCAGCCTGGTGGTCATCCCCGAGTCCGCCGAGATCCGCCGTTTCCTCGCGGATCTGAATATCCCGGTCGGCTAGCCTGGCTGTTGCCACTTCCCTCTTCGGTTGCTACAATCAGCGCAGCGCGCCACGCGCGCCAGCCGCACCGGCAACGGGGCCACGGTGCGCATGTAGCGAACAAGGAGGTCGCATGGCAGAGCATTCCACCGAGCCGCCGGACGGCAAGCATCCCGCGTTTGTAGTACGCAGCCGCGCGCCGCTGAACGGCGGGCCGCCCCCCGAGCTGATCGCCCGCGCCGAGCACACCCCCGCCGAGCTGTTCTACGTGCGCAACCATGGGTCGCTGCCGAGTATCGACCCGGCGAGCTACCGGCTGACGATCGGCGGCTTGGTCGAGCGGCCGCTGGCGCTGACGCTGGCCGACCTGCGGAGCCAGTTTTCGCGCGTGGCGGTGGACGCGACGCTGCAGTGCGCCGGCAACCGCCGCGACGAGCTGCAGGCCATTCGCCCGATCCCCGGCGAAGTGCTGTGGGGCGCCGAGGCGATCAGCAGCGCGGTATGGGCCGGCGTGCCACTGCGCGAGCTGCTGCTGGCCGCGGGCGTGCTGCCTGCGGCCGCGCACGCCGCCTTCGCCGGCCTCGACGAAGTCGAGCGCCAGGGCCAGCGCTTCGGCTTCGGCGGCTCGATCGCGATCGACAAAGCCCTGGCCCCCGAGGTGCTGCTGGCCTACGAGATGAACGGCGCGCCGCTGCCGGCGGCGCACGGTTTCCCGCTGCGCGTGGTGGTGCCGGGCTACATCGGCGCGCGCAGCGTCAAGTGGCTGGCGGCGATCACGCTGCAGGCCGCACCGTCAAGCAATTACTTCCAGGCGCGCGCCTACAAGCTGTTCCCGCCGGCCGCCGAGGCCCACAGCGCCGACTGGCAGCAAGCGCTGATGCTCGGCGAGTCGTCGCTCACGTCGGTGATCTGCCAGCCGGCTGCAGGCGCGCGCCTGCCTGCCGGGCTCGTATCGATCGAGGGCTACGCCTATGCCGGCGGCGGGCGCTCGATCGCGCGCGTCGACATCTCGGCCGACGGCGGCGCAAGCTGGGTGCAGGCCGAGCTGCGCGGCCAGCCCA
>CALLYN010000749.1 GCA_937858455.1 uncultured Kouleothrix sp. | reverse complement strand
CAGCACCGGGCCGATCCCTGGGATGGCCAGCGCGCCAACGCCCACCAGCAGGCCCAGCACGCCGCCGAGCACACCGCCACCGACCGCGCCAGCGCCGGCGCCTTCGGCCGTTGCGCTGCCGGCTGTGTCGGAGGTAGTGCCATCGCGGTTATTTGCCAGGATGCTGATGTCTTCGCGCGTAAAGCCACCATTCACGAGGCTTTGTACCACATTCTGCGCCTCGGCGGCGGTATCGAACAAACCAACAACTGTCTTAGCCATTGAAGTTTCCTCCTTGACGATCCGTGCTCTCAACCGCAGTGTGAGAGCCTTCGGTGCGGGCGCCGGCCGCAGCCGGCGCGGCGCGCTGATCGCTCGCAGCTATGGCTGCGATGTCTTGGAGGAGCAGTGAAGCAGGATCGGTGCCACGGGTGAACACCCCGGCTTATGTCTCGCGCTGCGCGGCCAGGCCGGCGCGATCGAGCAGCGTGATCATGCCGCGATCGAGGCGTATCAACCCCTGGCTCTCAAATACTTTGAGCGCGCGCCCGATCATCTCGCGCACGGTTCCCAGCCGCGCAGCCATCTCGGCCTGGGTCAGCGGCGGGGGCGCCGCGCCACGCTCAGCCGCCTCGGCCTGCTCGAGCAGCAGCCCGGCCAGGCGGCCCTGCACGCTATGCAGCGCCAGATCGTCGACGAGGTTCACCAGGTGGCGCAGCCTGCCGGTGAAATCGCGCAGCAGCGCCAGCGCGATGCTGGGGTAGCGCTCGACCGCCTCCAGCAGGGCATCGCGCGGCAGCGCCAGCAGGGTCACGTCGGTCAGCGCCTCGGCGTTGGCCGGGCAGGGGCCGCCATCGAACATCGGCACAGTATTGAAGTGCCCGCCTGGGCCGATCACATTCAGCACCTGCTCGCGCCCGCCCAGGCCAATCCGCGCGATCTTCACGCGGCCCCGCGCCACCACATACATCGCCTCGGGGGTGTCGCCTTCGAGCTGGATCAGCGTACCGGCCGGCCGCTGAATAGGCCCGGCCAGCGTAGCCAGCGCGGCCAGCGCGGGCATGGGCAGATCCGCGCAAAAGCCGGCCTGTCGAAGCTGAGCGATCCGTTCTTCGAGCATAGATCCACCCGAACTACGAGCCTATAGCCAAGCGCAGTAAGAATACCATAGATAACGTGCGATTGATGCAGTTGCCCAACGATACCTCGGGCACCTCGGCAAGCAGCCGTGAGCGCCATACCCAATTCGCGCAGCAACAGCTGCCCGGCGCGCCAGGGCGATCGTGAAGATTCGACAACTCTGGCGCATACACACGGCCAAGCGACAAAAGTCGCTTCCCCGGCAGGGCTTACTCGCTAAGCTGAAGCTATCGACGCGGCGGCAGAACAGCCGCCCAACGAAGGCAAGGAGGAAGCCTTATGAAACGCTCGCTCGCACTGCTCGCACTGCTTGGCACGCTACTGTTGGCTAGCTGCGGCGGCACGCCCGCTACCACGCCACTGCGCGCCGCCCGCGCCGACGCGCCCACCCAGCCGGCTGCCCAGCCAGCCAGCAATGCGCCGGCCGCTCCCGCCGCCACCAGCGATGTGCTCGGCGCACTCGAGATCAAGGCCGTCGACCTGGGCTTCCAGCCGGCCTCGCTGAATATCGCCAAGCCGGGCCGCTACACCGTCAAGTTCACCAACGACGGCGCGATCCCGCACGATGTTACCTTCCCGAATGGCACCAAGCTGGTGGCCAACCCCAAAGAAACCAAGTCGACCGATGTCGACGTGCCGGCCAGCGGCCTGAGCTTTATCTGCTCGGTGCCCGGCCACAGCGACGCGGGCATGAAGGGCACGATATCGGTTGCCGGCAGCACCGCCGGCGGCCACAACGCCGACGACCACGGCGGCCCGCCGCCCACCACCGACGTGCAGCCCGACGCGAATGCCCCGGACTATACGCCCTACGACGCCGCTGCGCCCGCCGCGCTTGCCGGCGCCACCCACGACATCGACCTGGTGGTCGAAGAAAAAGACATGACCGTCGCCAAAGGCTTTGTGCAGCATGTCTGGACGTTCAACGGCACAGTGCCCGGCCCGGTGCTCCGTGTCAAAGTCGGCGACACGGTGCGCATTCACCTGAAGAACCCGGCCACCAACCAGCTCGCGCACTCGGTCGACTTCCACGCCAGCCAGGTGGCCTGGAACGACGAGATGACCTCGATCAACCCCGGCGAAGAAAAGCTCTACGAGTGGAAAGCCGAGTATGCCGGCGTGTGGATGTACCACTGCGGAACCGCACCGGCGCTGCACCATATCGCCAACGGCATGTACGGCATGGTGATCGTCGAGCCTGCGGATGGCCTGCCGCGCGTAGATAAAGAATTCGCGATCGTGCAAAGCGAGTGGTACCTCGGCCCGCAAGGCCAGCCGGCCAGCCTCACCAAAGCCTCGGCCAGCGCGGCCGCCCCCGATTATGTCGTGTTCAACGGTGTGGCCAACCAGTACAAGGACAACCCGATCAAAATCGGCACCGGCGAAAAAGTGCGGCTGTTCGTGCTGAACGCCGGCCCAAGCGTCGACAGCTCGTTCCACGTGGTTGGCACAATCTTCAACACCGTGATCAAAGAAGGCGTGACGCTCACCGCCGATAACCCCGGCCACTACGGCGCGCAAGCGGTTGATCTGGCGCCGGCTCAGGGCGCAATCGTCGAGTTCACCACCGCCGAAGACGGCCTGTACCCCATGGTGACCCACGCGTTCAACTTCGTCGGCCGCGGTGCGCTGGGGCTGTTCCAGTCGGGCGACGGCGACCCGAAGAAATAGCGCAGCCGATCTGCGTCACGAAAGGCGAGCGACGAATAGCGAAAGGCCTCACGCCACACATGCTCGTCGTTCGCCTTTCTCGCCTTTCGTCCCTGATCAGCACGTTCAGGCCCTCACACAGATCGGCCAAATTGCGGTAAGATACAGCCGCCCTCGCAGTGAAAGGACACCGCCGATGAGCGCATCGACACCAGGCTGGGTGCTGCCGATCATTGATCTGCAGCGCTGCACTGGCTGCGGCCTGTGCGCGCAGCTTTGCCCAACCAGCGCAGTCGAGGTACATGCCAACAAAGCCACCATCGTGCGGCCGGCCGACTGCAGCTTCTGCGAGGTTTGTGAATCGTACTGCCCTGAGGGCGCGATCGGCCGGCCATTCACCGTGGCCTTCGCCCCCGGCAGCTAGCCCGTGGTAGAGCTATGTACCCGCAGGCCCGCTTTTTCATCCGCACCGCGCTGATCTACCTGGTGTGCGCTTTCATGGTCGGCGCGCTGATCCTCTTCAACCAGGCGCTCGAGATCGACGGCCGCATTGCCGCGCTCATGCCCGTGTTCTACCACCTGCTGATGGTCGGCTGGATCACCCAGCTGATCTGCGGCGTGTCGCTGTGGATGTTTCCGCCCTACTCGCGCGAGCGCCCGCGCGGCGACGAGCGGCTTGGCTGGTTTACCTATGGCGCGCTCAACGCCGGGCTGCTGCTGCGCGCGGTGTTCGAGCCGCTGCACGCCTGGCAGCCGCAGCCATGGCTCGGCTGGATGCTGGCGCCGGCGGCGCTGCTGCAGGTGCTGGGGATCTGGTCGTTTGTCGCGGCGATCTGGCCGCGCGTGAAGGGCCGCCCAAGCTCGCCGCGCCCGCAGCAATAGCGCGCGGCTCGCGAGCCCGGGAAAAGCACGCTTTGCTAGCTCTCGTAGTGCAAGCAAAGCACAGCTATAGCGAGGAAATATGCCACGACTCAGCCAGCTCATGGTTCGCACCGCACTGGTGTGGCTGGCGATTGGCTACACATTCGGCGGGCTGGTGCTATCCACCAAAGGCGTGCCGCTGCTGCCCGGGCTGTGGGCCTTGCGCTCAGCACACATCCACGTGCTGCTGGTGGGTTGGACGGTGCAGCTCGCCTGCGGGGTCGCGTTCTGGATCCTGCCACGGCTCGCGCAGGGCGAGCGCGGCGACGAGCGACCGGTGTGGGGATGCTATGCGGCGATCAACATAGGCGTGAGCTTGGGCGTACTGCAAAGCGTGTTTGCCGCTACGGCCGGCTGGCTGCGCTGGCTGCTGCTGCTGGTTGGCGCGCTGTATCTGGCGGCGGCGGCGCTGTTTCTGCGCCATGCCTGGCCGCGCATCCGGCCGTTTGCGGTAGGCGCGTGATCGGTGCGCTACTCGCCTACTGGCGAAAGCAGGTAGCCCTTGCCGCGCACATTCAGAATATAGCGCGGCGTCGACGGATCAGGCTCGAGCTTCTGGCGCAGGTGGTGGATGTGCGGCTTGATCAGCTCGCCCGCCTCCATCTCGTCGGTCTCGTAGCCCTGGGCGCAGCGCACCAGGTGCGCGTACGAGAGCATTGTGCCGGCGTGCTCGGCCAGGCACAGCAGCACCCGAAATTCGGTGGGCGTCAGCGCCAGCGTGCGGCCGCCCAGGCTGGCCTCCTGGCGCCAGGTATCGAGGTGCAGCGCGCCGACGGTGATCGCCCGCTCGCTTGGCCCGGCTGGCTCGGTCGGGCTAGCCGATTGCGTGCTGCGCAGCTCTTGCACCGCCGCGCCAACCACATCGAGCAGGGTGCGCTCGCGCAGCCGCTGGTTGCGCATCGCCAGGCCGGCCTTCACGCGCTCGATCACCTGCACCGGCTCGGTGGTTTTTAGCAGGTAGTCGAAAATACCCTGGTGCAACCCCTCAACGGCCGTGTCAAGCGAGCCGTGGCCCGTCAGCACAATGATCGCGATATCGGGCTGGCGCTTGCGCGCGGCAGTCACCACCTGCATGCCATCCATGCCGGGCATCTTGAGATCCACCAGCATCAGGTCGAACATCTGGCGCTCGAGTAGCGTTACCGCCTCGGCGCCATTCTCGGCGGGCGTCACATCGTAGCCCGCGCGCTTGAGCAGTGCGGCGAGCGTAAGCCGGATCGACGACTCGTCGTCGACCACCAAAATATGCGCAGCCTGGGTCATGCGAAACTCCTCCGGCCAGTGTATGCTGGGAGTGAGAGCGCCCACCACGGCAGCCGCTGCACGCGCGGCTGTGAAATCGCGTAGCGCCAATCCTAGCATTCGTTGCAGATCGTGTCAAACGTTGCCGGCGGAGGCTAGATGTTCGCTCAGGGCGACGCGCGCGGATATGCCCAGGTCTTGCAGCTCGACTGGCTTGGCGAGGTAGTGGCGCACGCCTAGCGAGCGCATCTGGCTGCGCAGGCGCGGCGTGTCGTAGGCGGTGAGCACCACCACGGGGATCTCGGGGTAGAAGGCGTGAAGATCCTTCACCAGCGCATTGGCGGGGCTATTTTCGGTGCTTGGGTCGACGACTACCAGATCAACAGGAGTATCCTGGCAGCGCGCCCAGGCCTGCAGTGGCGATGCCGCGATCTCAACCTCAGCATCGGAGACAAACAGCCGCTGCAACCCATGCTGTGTCACCATAGCAGCCGCCGGGTCGTTGTCGACGATCAGAATGTGCGAAGGCCGCATCGGCGTTCCACCTTCCGGCTCATTGTTCCGAGGCCACTTCTTATGCTGTATGCTATCAAGAAGCACATCCAAAGCAGAAAAGAGTTAGCAACAATTTGTGGTGATTTAGCAACCGGGGTAGAGTACGACGCCGCGCATCAGGATGCGCTCAGGCGCCGGGTGGTGAAGCATGGGGCTGGCGCCTGCCCGCGCGCCGAGGTTGTGCCGATCAGGCCGGCGGCTGTGCCGGCAGCACAATGGTGAATGTTGTGCCCGCGCCCACGGCGCTATCGACCGCGATACAGCCGCCGTGCTGGTTGATGATGTGCGCGCTGATCGCCAGGCCCAGGCCGGTGCCTTGTGGTTTGGTGGTATAGAACGGCTCGAACAGGTGCGCGAGGTGCTCGGTGGCAATGCCATGGCCGGTGTCGATCACGCGGGTTTCGATCATCCCGGCGTGCCCGTCCTTCGACGACACGAAGCGCGTCGTCACGCTGAGCGTACCGCCGCCGGGCATGGCGTCGCAGGCATTGAGCATCAGGTTGAGAAACACCTGGCGCATTTGGTCGGGGTGCGCTTCGATCAGCGGCAGGTAGCTCGATAAATTGGCCTGCACCGTCACATGCTCGTGGCGCAGGTATGTTTGCACCAGCTCAATCGTGCTGCGTAGCACATCGTTGATGTGTGTCGGCTCGAGCTCGGCGCGGCTGGGGCGGTAGAAATCGCGCATGCGCGTGATGATCCCGGCGATGCGCGCCAGCTCGGCCTGCGCGATGTCGAGGAATTCGCGCTGCGGCGTGCCGGAGGGCAGATCTTGTTCGAGCAGAAATAGGCTATTGCGCGCTGCGTAGAGCGGGTTGTTGATCTCGTGCGCCACCGATGCGCTGAGCTCGCCCACCGCTGCCAGCTTGGCGCTTTGCAGCAGCTGCGCCTGGGTCGCGTCGAGCCGCGCCTGTGTCTCGGCGTGGCGCGTCTCGGTCTGCTGCAGCTCCGATTGCAGCAGCGCCGCGCGCTCGCGCTCGTGCGTTTCGGCGATCGCCACCGCCGCAAGGTCGGCCAGCGCCTGCACGAATGGCAGATCGCGTGGCAGAAACAGGTGAGCGTCGGTGCCGGCGTAGATCGCCAGCGAGCCGAGCCGGCGCCCCTCGATCCGTAGCGGCGCCACCAGCGCGCTCAGCGGCGGCCAGGGCGCGATCAGGCGCATATACTCAGCCTGCTGCTCCGCATCCAGCTCGTCGAGCGCTATTTCGAGCTCGGGGCCAACCAGCAGCATAGCGCGCGGCGACAGAAAAGCGCGGCCGCTGACGGCCTGGCCGGCGCTGATGCGCAGCTGCCCCAGGCTGCCCTCGCTCACGGCGCGTAGCTCGAGCGCCTGCCCGGCCGCGTCGTTCAAAAACAGCAGCGCGTTGCTCGCGCCGGGAAACAGCGCCAGCGCCTGGTGCACCACCAGCTGCAGAATCGCGTCGACCTCGTGCGTGATCAACAGCGCCGAGCTGATCGCCAGCAGCGTGTCGAGCCGCTGGCTGAACCCTGCCGTTTGATGCGCGCGCGCAGCGGCGAGCTGCGCCTGAAGCTCGGCTACGCGCTGTTCGAGCGCGCGCGCGCGCCGCTGCCGCGCATACCGGCGCAGGAAAACGCGAACACGCCCGCTGCTGGGTTTGTTAGGCGCTGCGGGGTTAGACATGTTGTCGATCCTCAACCTATTGTTGTCGGAAGTATTCGTGATTTTTCCCACAACTATGCGACACTACTATCAGGTTTATATCGACGAAGAAAGGGCACGCCTATGGCACGCCGAAAACGTCAAAATCCGTTTCTGTCGATGGCCCAGGTTTACCTGAACCAGCACATGCCCGATATGAGCGGTGCACGCCTGCAGCTACGGATGCTCGATGGCCCGCCCGGCTCGCCGCGCTACGCGGTGACAGCGGAAGTATGCCGGCACATTTGCCCATATGGTGTGCTACCAGCCCAGGCGGCGCTCGGCAAATGCACCGTATTCGACTGCCCGCTGCGCCAGTCGGTACGGCTGCTGCTCGACCGGCGCGGTGCGGTGTTACACGCCACGCGCAACACGTTGCACTGGAACTAAACCTCTGCCACAGGCTTGCTCGCGCCGCCGCGCTCGCGGCCATGCAAGCCAATCACCGCCACAGTGCATTGCCTCGCGCCTACAGTTGCGCTAGCCGCTCTTGCAACGTCTGTGCCGAGCGCTGAAATGCCGCTACTTCGTCGCCGCTCATGGGCAGGTTCAGCACCTCTTCAATACCATTCCGGCCGACAATCGTCGGCAGGCTGATGGCGATGCCCTCGACGCCATACTGGCCGCTGAGCGGGCTGCACACCGTCAGCACGGTATTCTGGTCGCGCAGCACCGCCTCGACGATCGTGAGCAGGCCGAGGCCGATCGCGTAGTAGGTGGCCTTTTTGCGCTTGATGATCTCGTATGCGGCCGTGCGCGTCTGCTCGAAGATCGCCTGGAGCGCAGCTTCGTCGTAGCCACGGCCATTCGCGCCCACGAAATCGTGCAGCCGCACGCCGGCGATATTTGCCAGGCTCCACAGCGCCAGCTCGCTGTCGCCATGCTCGCCGACAATATAGGCGTGTACGCTGCGCGGATCGACCTGGTAATAATCGCCGAGCAGGTAGCGGAAGCGCGCGGTATCGAGGATCGTGCCCGAGCCAATCACGCGGCCGGGCGGCAGCTGGGCCAGCTGGTTGGAGATCGTCGTGAGAATATCGACGGGGTTGGTCGCGATCACGATAATGCTATCGGGCGCGGCCGCAACCACGCGCGGCACAATATCGCGAAACACTGCGGCGTTGCGCTGCAGCAAGTCGAGCCGCGTTTCGCCGGGGCGCTGATTGGCGCCTGCGGTGATCACAACCACCTCGGCGCCGGCAAGCTGCTCGTAGCTGCCGGCATACATCCGCATGGGCCGTACGAATGGCATGCCGTGGTTCAGATCCATGGCCTCGCCTTCGGCGCGCGCGGCGTCGAGATCGACCAGCACCAGCTCGTTGGCCAGGCCGCGCTGCATCAGCGCATAAGCAAACGACGCGCCAACCATGCCGGTGCCGACAAGCCCGACCTTGCCGGCGGTGTGATAGCCAGGCATAGTGCCTCCCTTGCATGTTCTTGCAGCCCCCATAGTATAGCACAGCACAACGTTGCTGCCTTACAACTCGCGGTTGTGGTTTATTTTCAGGTTTATGCTACCAATCGGCTATACTGTTGGCAGGTGGTACTCGTGGTAAAACCGATGCGGTGGGGTGCGGGGGGCTATGCCTGCCCGCGAATCGTTTTTTGTGGGCCAATTGTCCTGCTCAAAGCCAGGGAAGGCGAAACGCCAGATCGTGAGCCAGCCTTCAAGCGTGTGTGGCCCCAGGCTCGGGCCACCGTGGCGCGCCGGCCCTGCAGCAGAACGATACAGTAGCCGAAAGGCATAGAGGAGTTCTCGATCATGCACGACCTGATTATCATCGGCAGCGGTGCCGCCGGTGTCTCGGCGGCGCTGTTTGCAATGGCCAAACAGCTTGATGCCGTAACGATTTATGAAGATGTAGGCGGTAAGGCCGGCACGCAGCAGCAGCTGCTAGGCCAGGTTGGCGATGAATACCTGGCCGGCGCCGAGGCGGTGCAGCAGTTCGAGCGCCGCGTCACTAGCCACCCTAACGCGGTGCTGCGCGACCGCGTGATTAGCGTGAGCAAGCACAATGGGCTGTTTCATGTCGAAACGCAGCGCCACGGCGTGCGCTCGGCCACGGCGGTGATTCTGGCCACCGGCGCATCGCCGCTGGCGCTCGACGTGCCAGGCGCCAAGCCGCTGCTGAACCACGGCATCGGCTACTCGATCACCACGCATACCCAGCTGGTTGCGGGCAAGCATGTGGCGGTGATCGGCACCACCAAGCGCGCACTGCGCGGTGTGATCGAGCTCGCACGCAGCGCCGGGCAGATCTACCTGATCGCCCCGGACGACACCAACCTGACGTCGCCGCTGGCCCGCGTGCTGGCTGGGCTGCCGAACGTACAGCTGCTGCGCGGCTACCGCGTCACCGAGATCGTCGGGCGCGAGGCGGTCGAGCACCTGGTCGTCGCGCACGACGGCGAGCCTTCGTACCTGCGCGTCGACGCGGTGTTCGCCGATATTGGCCTGCTGCCGAACAGCGGCCTGGTGCGCCAGCTCGCGCAGATCGACCCCGACGGGTTTGTGCTGGTCGACGCGAAGAACGCCACGACGCAGCCCGGCCTATTTGCCGCCGGCGATGTGACTACAGCATTCGGCGAGAATATTTTGATTGCGATCGGCGATGGCGCGCGCGCTGCGGCTAGCGCCTACGAGTACGTGCTCGCCCACCCGCGCCAGCCCGAGGCCGAAGGCTCGGACTAATACGCTGTTCGCTTGATTACGTATCGTTTGTGTTGCACTACGTGGCAAAGCCACGTAGTGCAACACAAAAAGAAATTTGGGGGCGGCGAAGCCGCCCCCAAGCCCCCACAAGCGAATTTGGTTTAACGCCTGCGTTCGTGAAATGTCAGTAAAGGGAGCATGTCATGGACGATGTGCGCAGCTGGATGAGCAGCCCGGCGATTGTTGCGCCCGAGACGCTGCCGCTGCCCGAGGCGCGCCGGATGCTCCAGGAGCGGCGCATCCGCCGGATGCCGGTTGTCGACGCCGAGGGCCGCCTGGTGGGGATCGTGACCGAAGGCGACATCAACCGTATCTCGGATTCGCACGTGAGCGATGTGCGCGACTACAACCTGTATCACCGCGTGGCCGATCTGCCGCTGCGCGACTTCATGACACGCGAGGTGCGCGCTGCCACGCCCGATATGCCGGTTATGGCGGTGGCGCAACTGCTGCTCGATCATCGCATTGGCGGCGTGCCGGTGGTGGAAGATGGCCGCGTGGTGGGCATGATCACCGAGAGCGACCTGTTTCGGCTGATTGTGCGGCGGCATATCGGCGCGGCCGACGAGGCGCGCGCGCCAGCCTGAGGCACTTTCAACCGCAGGGCTCCCCGGCGTACGGGCGCGATCGATCGCGCCCGTACGTTTGCTTTAGCCAGGCTGGTAGCTGGCGGCTACTGGCCGGGCGCGCCCTGGTGCGCCACTGCGCCGCGCGCCAGCGGCTGGCGTAGCGCCCGTGCCGGCGCCGCGCGCTGCACCGGCGCATGCTCGGGCAGCAGCTCGTGCATGAGGTAGCGGTCGAGCACGACCAGCAGCGGCGTGAATGCCATAGCCGCGGCGCCAGGGGCCAGCTCGGCCTGCCCGGTGGCGCCTGATGCCTGAAGGGCATACTGCGCCCGCAGCAGCAGGCCATTTTCGACCCACTCGGAGCGGCCGAGGCGCGGGTTGCAGCCCCAGTGGAACGTCGCGCCGTTCGCCAGGTAGAGCACGCCGCCCTCCCAGCCGAACACAAATGTCCCGCACGGCCGCCGGCCGGCCATGGTGATCTGCACCTGCTGCTGCTCGCGGCAAAACACCCAGCACTGGCCGCCAAGCTCGGCGTAGGCGGTGTTCTCGTCGGGCGACCACGAGAGCGCGCCGATCGGCGTGTCGCCGGCGCGCAGCTCGTGATCACTCAGGCCCGGGCGCAGCGGCGCCCAGCGTAGCGTTGTTTGCTTCAGCTCGTCCATGTATTGCATACCAGCTCCATTCCGGCATGTGCCGATGGTTTTTTATTGCTGATTGCAACAATAGTGCCACAAGCTAAAGCGCGCGTG
The DNA here is from genome assembly GCA_937858455.1 of uncultured Kouleothrix sp. GTDB lineage: Bacteria > Chloroflexota > Chloroflexia > Chloroflexales > Roseiflexaceae > Kouleothrix. Next base: position 3,749 of record CALLYN010000749.1, on the reverse strand, counting down.
AGAGGAAGCTCAGACGATCGTGAAGAAACCTGGCGAAGCGCCTCTTCTGCGGGTAAGCACCAGGCCCGCGCGAAAGAGAGGCGCTTCGCTCGCCCTGTTTCAGGCGCTACACCCCATCGATCTCGGCGACGCTGAAGGGCGCCTTCGGCTCGATATAGCCGGTGTCCATCTGGGCCAGCTGCAGCTTGCCGCTGATGTCGTCGTTGACGGCGTGCCAGTACGTGTAGCTCTCGATCACCCAGATGCCGCTCTCGCGCGTGCCATTGCCCGAGCCCTTCACGCCGCCGAACGGCATATGCGCCTCGGCGCCGGTGGTCGAGTTGTTGATGCTGCTCATGCCGGCCTCAATGCGCTCTTTGAACTGGTAGGCCCACTCGCGGTTGTTGGTGTAGCAGGCCGAGCTGAGGCCGTAGTCGACGCTGTTCGCGGTATCGATCGCCTCGTCGATGCCGCTGACGCGCACGAGGTTGATCGTCGGCCCGAAGATCTCGCGCTGAAACAGCTGCATGCCGGGCCGCACGCCCTCCCAGATCGTCGGCCAGCCAAAGAAGCCGGTCGACGGATCGCCCTGAAAGCCGGCGGGCTTATTCTCGCTGGTGATGCGGCCCTGGCCGTACAGCAGCGTAGCGCCGTCGGCGCGGCCCCAGCTGTAGTGCTCGGCCCAGCTATGGTAGAAGCGCTCGTTGATGAACGGGCCATACAGCACCTCGGGGTGCTTGATCGGGTCGCCGATCGTGATCGCCTGCGCGGCTGCCAGAAAGCGGCGCTTGAACTCATCGTAGATCGGCGCGTCGAGAATGATATTGCCGGCGCTCGTGCAGCGCTGGCCGCCGGTGCCGAAGGCGGCCCACAGCGCGCCGCTCACGGCATTGTCCAGGTCGGCGTCGGCCATTACGATCAGCGGGTTCTTGCCGCCCAGCTCGAGCGTTGGGTGCAGCAGGTTGCGCCCGGCGATCGCGCCGATCTGACGGCCGACTGCGGTGCTGCCGGTGAAGGCGAATTTGTCGACGCGCTTGCGGCCGCGCTCGTCGCGCTCGTCCATCAGGTCGACCAAATGCTGACCGGCGCTATCTTTGCCGCCGCCAAACACGACATTCAGCACGCCGGCCGGCAGCCCGGCCTCTTCGATCAGCTTGGCGAAGGCATACGACGAGGCCGGGCAATCTTCCGAGGGCTTCCAGACGATCGTATTGCCAGTGACCAGCGCGGGGATGATCTTCCAGCTGGGCACGGCGATCGGGAAGTTGCCGGCGGTGATGATCGCCACCACGCCGAGCGGCCGGCGGTAGGTCTGCAGCTCCTTGCGCTGCATCTCCGACGGCACCGTCTGGCCGTACAGGCGGCGCCCCTCCGACTGGAAGAAGTGGCAGGTGTCGATCGCCTCCTGGACATCGCCGCGAGCCTCCTTGAGCGTCTTGCCCATCTCGCGGCTTACCAGGCGGCTGAGCGCCTCTTTCTCGCGCTCGATCGCCTTGCCGATCGAGCCGATGATCTGGCCGCGGATCGGCGCGGGCGTGCGGCCCCACGCCGCGAAAGCCTGGCGCGCGGCCACGCAAGCGTCGCGTACCTGAGCCTGGCTGGCCTCGGGAAACTCGCCGAGCACATCTTCGAGGTTGCTCGAGCTGCGCGAGAAAAAAGAAGCCGGGCTATCGACGGCCTGGCCGCCGATCAAATGCGAAAAACGCCGGGTCATACAAGCTCCTTTGCTGTGGTTGCGGCACTCGCGCCCGTGTGCACGGGGCGGAGACGCCCTATCTTACCACAGCGCCGAGCGAGGGGGATTTGCGGAGCACACGCCCAAGAAAGTCGGGGTCGGCATTGCCGACCCCGACTGCTCGCGACAGCAGGCTGAGCGTTTACAGGCTAGGGCTCGGGCTTGGCCGGCTTAGTGGGCTGCGCGGAGCCAGCCGCCTGCACATAGCGCATCTGGCGCCGCGTCTGGTCGGGCAGCTCGGCGAGCGGAGTGAACGAGCTGATTGCGTCGTCGAGGTTGGTGTAGATCGCGAGAAACTGGGTGAAGTTGACATGCTCGAGCGTGCGCAGCACGGCCGGCTGGGGGTTGAGCAGCCGCAGCTGCTGGGCCGTACTGGTCGCAATATCGTCGGCGGCGGCTTGCAGCGCGCCCCAGCCGGCCTCGGGGTCGGCCGGCGTCTCGCCGCGCAGCAGCACGGCGATGGCGTGGAGCGCCATCAGGCCAGCGCTGCTCAGGTACGGCACGCCGCCGAGGTCGATGACCATCTGGCGCGTGCCCTCGCCGACAAGCTGCTTGGCTTTCTCGATCACATCGAGGTAGCTTGTCGCGTCGAGGCGGCCGACCAAGCGCATAACCGAGATAATACTGCGGCCCTGGTAATGCGTGACATGGATCTCCATAGCCAACTCCCTCGCTGACCGCTTCACCATCACTGGGGTGACCGCATTGTACCACAGGGTTTGCAGCGCGCAGCGAGATCGGTTACACCCGCGCGGTGAGATGGTTCACAGGCGGTCAGCGCGGCGGCGTGGCGCCCTCGTACACCCGAACCTCGACATACTGGGCGTCGAGCACGTCGAGCGCGAAGGCCAGGATCTGGTCGATCAGCTCGCTCTGGCTTTCGAGCGCGTCGCTGCCGATCTCGGCGTAGTAGTGGCCCGGCGCCGACGGCGCGGTGTCGGGCAGCGCTGGGTGATGAGAGTCGCTGGTCATAGGCGCCTCGCTTATAGTGATGCATAAGCCGCGTACCCTGAGCATACCACCCAGCGGCCGATCTGTCGGCGGCCAAAAGGTGTAGAAGTGGGTGTAGTGTGTGCGGCGCAGCGCCCCCGGCGCGGCCCTGAGGCATGCGCCACCGGCCATGCGGCTGCGCCGGCCTCCCAACTTCCCCATGAATCCTGTATACTTTGCCGGATACTATGGTGTAGACGAGCGCACGCCGCGTGTTGTTGCGCGAGTGTACTGGGGAGAGCGGCTATGAAAGCGATTGTGTTCGAGCAGCCAGGCGATGCCGATGTGCTGCGCTACGCCGACGCGCCCGACCCGCAGCCCGGCGCGGGCGAGCTGCTGGTGCGCGTGCGTGCCAGCGCCGTCAATCGCGCCGATATTCTCCAGCGGCGCGGCGGCTATGCCCCGCCGCCCGGCGCGTCGCCAATTCTGGGCCTGGAGCTGGCCGGCGAGGTGGTGCAGCCAGCCGGCGCGTGGCAGGTCGGTGACCGCGTGATGGCGGTAGTGACGGGCGGCGGCTACGCCGAGCTGGCGGCGGTGCCGGCCGGTATGGCCATTCGCATCCCCGAGCAATTTTCGTTTGAAGAAGCCGCCGCCATCCCCGAGGCCTTTCTGACCGCCTACCTGAACCTGTTCACGCTCGGCCGCTTGCAGGCGGGCGAAACCGCGCTGGTACACGCAGGCGCGAGCGGCGTTGGCACGGCGGCCATTCAGCTGGCGCGCGCCGCCGGTGCGCGTGTGTTCGCCACCGCTGGCGCGGAAAACAAGCTGGCATTGTGCCGCGAGCTTGGCGCCGAGCTGGCGATCAACTACAAGACCGAGCAGTTCGCCGAGCGGGTGATGGCTGCCACTGGCGGCGCGGGCGCGAATGTCGTGCTCGATTTTGTTGGTGCGCCCTACTGGGCCGGCAACATGGCCGCGCTGGCGTTGGGCGGTCGGCTGATGCTGATCGGCTTTCTGGGGGGATCGCAGGGCCAGCTCGACCTGGGCGCGCTGATGGGCAAATCGCTCACCGTCGCCAGCACCACGCTGCGCCGCACGCCACTCG
>CALLYN010000748.1 GCA_937858455.1 uncultured Kouleothrix sp. | reverse complement strand
CATTGTAATCACACGAGCGAGGGTTGTCAAGTGGGAGGGCTCAGGGCAACCCAACATGAAGTAGGCCGATACCGCCGTCTTTACTTCTACATACTTGCTGCCACTATTGCATACTGGTATCCAATAGTAGATCCGGCCCCCCTGATTATACGTCAAGCGCGACCAGCCGATCAAGTAGGCCGAGTGCCGCCGCTTGATCGTAGCGCAGCTCCCACAGCCGCTTTTGCCGGTTCCACAGTCCGCCCGCCTGGCGCACGGCCCGCGCCAGCTCGCGCTCGCCCCAGTTGACGCGGATCCCGACGATTGCCGATGGATCGGGCGGCGGATCCCACTCGCCCTCGTCTACGATCAGCTCGACGGTGGTGTAGCGCCGGCGCCGCTCGGCGTCGTAGCGATACCGCACGCACACCAGCCGGTCGCCGTACTGCTTGACCCAGCGCTTGGTGCCGCGCTGGCCTGGTTGTAATTTGGCGCGTGTGCGCATGCTGCTGCCCTGTGCTCCGAACAAAGGTTCTGCAGTAGTGGAACCGCGCCGCCAGCGCGCGAGATACGATCGCGTGTCGTAGCATCTCCGCCCGCCGTATCCTCGCTCGCTACGCCCCGGTGTAGTATGCGTCAGCGCCTTTGCCCAGCCGCCACCACGTCGATTGGCCGAGCCTTCAGCATGAGCACCAACCAACCCCGCCTTCTCGACAGCGTCCGCGACGTCCTGCGCCGCAAGCACTACTCGATCCGCACCGAGGAGGCCTACGTCGGCTGGATCAGGCGCTTTGTGATCTTCCACGGCACCCGCCACCCGCGCGACATGGGCCTGCCCGAGGTTGAGGCGTTTCTCACTGATCTCGCCGTGAACCAGGGCGTCGCCGCCTCGACGCAGAACCAGGCGCTCAGCGCGCTGCTGTTCCTCTATGGCGAGGTGCTGAACCAGCCGCTCGATGGCCCGATCCAGTCGGTGCGCGCCAAGCAGCCCGAGCGCCTGCCGACGGTGCTGACGCGCGACGAGGTTGCGCGCGTGCTCGACGCGCTGAGCGGTACGCACCGCCTGATGGCCCAGCTGCTGTACGGCAGCGGGCTGCGCCTGATGGAGTGCGTGCGCATGCGCGTGAAGGATCTCGATTTTGCCCAGCGCCAGGTGCTCGTGCGCGATGGCAAAGGCGCCAAAGATCGCGTGACGCCGCTGCCCGAGCGGCTGGCCGTGCCGCTCCAGGATCATCTGCGGAGCGTGCGGCTGCTCCATGCCCAGGATCTGCGCGAGGGCTATGGGTCGGTGTTCCTGCCCGATGCCTTCGCGCGCAAGTCGCCGAACGCCGGCCGCGAGTGGATCTGGCAGTATGTCTTCCCCGCCGAGCAGCGCTCGGTCGATCCGCGCAGCGGCGCGGTGCGCCGCCACCACCTCGACGAGAGCGGCCTGCAGAAGGCGGTCAGGCGCGCCGCGCAGCTCGCCCAGCTCTCCAAGCGCGTGACGTGCCACACGTTTCGGCATAGCTTCGCCACGCATCTCCTCGAAGACGGCTACGATATCCGTACGGTTCAGGAGTTGCTGGGGCACCGCGATGTGTCTACGACCATGATCTACACCCACGTGCTCAACCGCGGCGGCCGCGGCGTGCGCAGCCCGCTCGACCGCGACCCCTGATACGCGCTCTGTTTGATTGCTTTACCGCCTCACTGCCCCCGCTTCTTTGGAAGTGAGGGCCGAAGGCGCTTGCACTTGCCCTGTTGGTAGTTCCGCCGCAATTGCATTCCGCCGAACGATCTGCTATGATTGGCCGGAAAGCTTAGCCAGGAATGGCGCGGTAATCGCCCGCCTGCGCTGTTGAGAATCTTCCAGAACATCGACTCATGTGTTCAGTGCCACATCTCCGCGAGAGTTCGCAAGCTCGGTCTCGCCCGGTATGCCCGGCGAAGCTTTCTGCCACTGCCCGGCTGCCGCGCGCCATAGCCTCCGAGCGACCAGGGGGCCGGCGATGATCTTGGACCGCCTAAAAGACGCCACCGCCGCTCAGCATAGATCGACCGAGCGGCTTGTCGAGCAGTTTGGCTTTTTGCAGTCGCTCGACGGCTATCGCCGGCTCCTCGAGCGCTTCTGGGGCTTCTACGCCCCGCTCGAGCGCCAGATCGCCGCTCACCCCGCGTGGGCCGGCTACGATGTTGGCCTTGACCGGCGCCTTCATGCGCCGGCGCTCGCCAGCGACCTTGCGGCGCTGGGGGTTTCGCCCGCCGCGCTTGGCGCGCTGCCGCAGTGCCAGGCGCTGCCGCCGGCCGGCACGTTTCCCTACACGCTCGGCTGCATGTACGTGCTCGAGGGCGCAACGCTCGGCGGCCAGATCATCGCGCGGCAGCTCGGCGCCCTCGGCCTTGCGCAGGGCCTCGGCAGCAGCTTTTACGCCTCCTACGGCGCCGATGTCGGGCCGATGTGGCGCGCGTTTCGCGCGCTGCTGGTGCAGGCGGCCGATGCGCCCGCCGCCGAAGGCCAGATGCTCGGCGGCGCGCGCGATACATTTCAAGCACTCGGGCACTGGCTGGAGCGTGGAGCAACCGTATGACAACCCCCGCCGAACAGGCCGACCCGACGCAGTGCGACCGCGAGCCGATCCATATCCCCGGCCGCATCCAGCCGCACGGGCTGCTGCTGGCGCTCGACGAGCCCGGCCTGCGCATTATCCAGGTGAGCGCGAATGTCGCCCACATCCTCGGGCGCGCGCCCGAGGATGTGCTCGGCCGGCCGCTGGACGCGCTGCTTCCCGCCCATCACGTCGATTACCTGCGCGAAACGCTGGCGCGCGAGCACGCCGACCAAAACCCGCTGTATGTCTGGACGGTGCAGCCCGATGGGGCGCAGCTGCCGCTCGATGGACTGGTTCATCGCCATGCCGGCGTGCTGATCCTCGAGCTTGAGCTGGCCCGGCCGCGCGCCGAGCCCGCGCCCGACTTCTACCGCATGATCAAGCTGATCATCGCCAAGATCCAGCGCACCTCCGGCATCACGCCTTTCTGCGACGCGGTCGCGCGCGAGACGCGCGCGCTGACTGGCTTTGACCGCGTGATGATCTACCGCTTCGACACCGACGGCCATGGCACGGTGGTGGCCGAGGCGCTTGCCGATGGCCTGACGCCCTACCTGGGCCTGCACTACCCGGCCTCGGATATCCCCAAGCAGGCCCGCGCGCTGTACCTGTACAACTGGCTGCGCCTCATCCCCGACGCGAGCTACACGCCAGTCGATATCGTGCCAACGCTCACGCCGGGCAGCGGCGCCCCGATCGACCTGAGCTACTCGGTGCTGCGCAGCGTGTCGCCGGTGCACCTCGAGTACCTGGCGAATATGGGCGTCGCCGCGTCGATGTCGATCTCGCTGGTGAAGGACGGCGAGCTGTGGGGCCTGATCGCGTGCCACCACGGCGCGCCGCGCTATGTGCCCTACGAGGTGCGCGCCGCCTGCGAGTTCCTCGGCCAGGCGGTGTCGCTGCAGCTCGCAGCCAAGGAGAACGACGAGAGCTACGCCTACAGCATCCAGATCAAGGACTTGACTGCCCAGCTCATCCAGCGCATGCTCCAGGCAAACCCCTGGCACAGCGCGCTGCTGGCCGAGCCGCCGAACCTGCTCAACCTCATCGACGCGACCGGCGCGGCGCTGTGCTTTGAGGATCGGATCGAGCGGATCGGCGCCACGCCCGACGCGCACGACATCCGCGCGCTCGTCGACTGGCTGGCGGTGCGGCCGGAGTTTGATATCTACGCGACCAGCAGCCTCGGCGCCGACAACCCGGCCCTGGCGCACTGCAAGGACACCGCCAGCGGCGTGCTGGCCATCCCGATCTCGCGCGCGCAGAACGAGTACCTGCTGTGGTTCCGGCCCGAGGTCATCCAGACAGTCAGCTGGGGCGGCGAGCCGGCCAAGGCGGTCAGCCGCAGCGAAGACGGCCTGCGCGTGAGCCCGCGCAAGTCGTTCGCCGCCTGGCAGCAGGTGGTGGCGCAGCGCTCGCCGCCGTGGCAGCCGGCCGAGATCGGCGCGGCCGTGGAGCTGCGCAACACCATCCTGACGATCGTGCTGCGGCGCATGTCCGAGCTGGCGCAGATCAACGCCAACCTCGAGCGCAGCAACGCCGAGCTGGACGCGTTTGCCTATATTGCGTCGCACGATCTCAAGGAGCCGCTGCGCGGCCTGCACAACTACGCCTACTTTCTGCTCGAAGATTACCACGAGCAGCTCGACGAAGGCGGGCGGGCCAAGCTCGAAACAATGATCCGCCTGGTGCAGCGCATGGATACGCTGATCGACTCGCTGCTGCACTACTCGCGGGTTGGGCGCGTCGACCTGGCGGTGCAGCCGACCGACATGACCGAGCTTGTGCACGAGATCCTCGACACGCTCTCGCCAAGCCTCGCTCGCGCCGAGGTGCGGATCGCCAGCCCCTTGCCGGTGGTGCGCTGCGACCGGGTGCGCATCCGCGAGGTGTTTCAGAACTTGATCGTCAACGCGATCAAGTACAACACCCAGGACACTAAGCTGGTCGAGATTGGCTACCTTCCGCCTGCCAGCGGCGCGGCGCGCCAGCCGCGCTGGCACACGTTCTACGTGCGCGATAACGGTATTGGCATCCGCGAGAAGCACTTCGAGACGATCTTCCGAATTTTCAAGCGCCTGCACGGGCGCGACCAGTTCGGCGGCGGCACTGGCGCCGGCCTGACGATCGCGAAAAAGATTGTCGAGCGGCACGGCGGCGGCATTTGGGTCGAGTCGCAAGTGGGGGTCGGGTCGACATTTTTCTTCACGCTGCAGGAAGAAGAGTAGCGCCCGGCGCAGCTCGTTTCCGGCGGCCGCCTTGCCGCCGGAGACCACATCTGGTGTTGTCAATATGATCGAGCAGCGCCCCACATCTCGGTTGCTGGTGGTCGAGGATAGCGATGAAGATTTCGAGGCGATCGTGCGCTCGCTGAACAAGGTTGGCCCGGTGCCCGAGATCTCGCGCTGCGTCGATGGCGACGACGCGCTCGATCATCTGAACGGCCGCGGCGCCTACGCCGGGGCGCCGGTTTGGAAGCCGCCCAGCCTGATTCTGCTCGATCTTAATCTGCCGGCCACCGATGGCCGCGAGGTGCTGGCCGAGATCAAGCACGACACGCGCCTGAGCACCATCCCGGTGGTGGTGCTGACAACCTCTGCCAACCCCAAGGATATCGAGGCGTGCTACCGCGCCGGCGCCAACAGCTACATGATCAAGCCGGTGAACATGAACGAGCTGAACCGGATCCTGCATCTGCTGTGCGAGTACTGGTTCACCAGCGTCGTGCTGCCCCGCCCGGCAAGCTAGCACCCTATGCTTTATCGTGGGGGTTCGCGGCGGCATTGCCGCCGCGAAGTTTCTGTGTGACCGCCCCAAACCCCCGCCAAAGTGTAAGTGATCATTGGCGCTATTCTATGGGCGTGGGCCGCCGGTGAGCCTCGATCGT
>CALLYN010000747.1 GCA_937858455.1 uncultured Kouleothrix sp. | reverse complement strand
GGCTGGCGCCTGGCGCTGCCCGCGCTTGGCCTCGAGCTCGAGCCCGAGCCACCCGAGACCGACCTGATCGCCATGCCGCAGCTGACCGACGCCGACGCCGCGCGGGCCATGCTCGAGGCCGGCATCCGCGCCAGCACCCGCGCCTACGCCGAACTGCGCATCGCCAGCTGCCAGCCCGAGATCATCAGCTACAAGCCCGGCAGCCGCTGCACGCTGCGCTACCGCCTGGGCTACGCCGAGGCCGCTCCGCCGACATGGCCTACCGAGGTGATCGCCAAAACCTACCGCAAAGACAGCAAGGGCCGCAATGCCTACGAGGGCATGGCCGCGCTGTGGGCCACCCCGCTGGCGAGCGGCGCCACCGTGACACTGGCCGAGCCGCTGGCCTACATCCCCGAGCAGAAGGTGATGGTGCAGGGGCCGGTGGCCGCCGAGCAGTCGCTGGAAGATCTGCTGAAGGACGCACTGAAGGCCGATACGCCGGCCGCCTATGCCGAGCTGCACAGCTACATGATCCGCGCCGCCGCCGGCCTGGCGGCGCTGCACCAGTCGGGTGTGCAGTACGGCGCGACAATATCGCTCGGCGAGCGCTGGGCTGAGCTGCACGACCTGAGCGGCAAGCTGTACGCTGCGGCCCCCGAGCTGCGCGGCGCCATCGACGCGCTGCTGGCGCGGCTTGAGGCGCTGGCGGCAGCCAACCCGGCCGACGCGCCGGTGCCGACGCACGGCACCTTCAACCCCGAGCAGGTGCTGATCAACGGCCCGCACATCGGCTTTATCGACTTCGACGACTTCTGCATGGCCGAGCCGGCGCTCGACGTGGGCCTGTTTATCGCGGCGATCAAAGACATCGGCCTGAATGCGCTGAGCGACGAGCAGGCGAGCGACGCCGCTACGCGGCGCGCCCGGCTGGCCCGGCTCGACGCGATCGCCGAGATATTTCTGGCGTTCTACGAGAAGCTTGCGCCGATCTCGCGCGAGCGCGTGGCGCTGTGGCAGGCCTGGAGCTACCTGCGCGACGCGCTGCACTTCTGGATCAAGGTCAAGCCGGCCGAGCACGACAACGGTATGCTTATGCTCGTCGACCTGCTCCAGCAGATTGGCGTGTTCCCGCCGGCCGACCCAGCCGAGGCCGAGGCCGAGGCGCAGAAGGCCCGCCGCCGCCGCTCGATTCCGGGCACGCGCTACGCCGCGTATGTTGGCGCGCTGCTCGCCGGTATTGCCGTGAACGCCGGCGACCTAGCCGAGCTGCTCGGCGATGTGCTGCCGCTGATCAGCTAGCTATCGGCTGCCGGCCCGCGCCGTGCTCGCTCGAAATGATAAGCGAGGTTCTACGATGGAGATCGATTACGCCACCGCGCTTGCTGGCCAGGCTGGCCTTGAGGGCGTACAGTGGCTGCTCAACGCGCCGCCGCCGCGCGAGGCCCTGCGCGCCACCCTCGATCGCCTGCTGGCGCCGGGCGTGTCGGTCGGCAACCTCGTGTTGCAGCGCGCCAAGTACAAGCCCGGCCGCTACATGCAGGCCTACTACGCCGCCGAGCTGCGCGGCGAGCACAGCGGCACGCGCCTGGTCGAGGTCAACTGGCTGCCGCTCGGCAAGCCCGACCCGCGCGGCGCCGCCGAGGGCATCCCGGCCATGCAGGCCGAGATCGCCGAGCGCGGCCTGGCGGCGCCGTTTCGCGCGCTCGCGGCCGACGACCCGGCCTGGGGCATGTGGGTGCAGATCGCCCCGCTCGACGCCGAGTACCCGCAGCTCGCGCGCCTCTCCGACCCGGCGTATGTGCGCGAGCTGCTCGCCGCCGACCCGGTGGTGCAGTCGCGCGCCGGCGCTTACCAGATCACGCCGATCCGCTACCGCCCCGGCCAGCGCCACGTGCTGCGCTACGACCCGGCCGATGCCGGCGGCCAGATCGACCACGCCCGCACGCTGTTCGCGAAAGTGTATAACAGCGACAAAGGCGCGCGCACGTTCAAAACCGCCACAACTGTGTCGGGGTGGCTGGCATCGCGCGATATTGGCATTGGCGCGGCGCGGCCGCTGGCGTACCTGCCGGACGAAAACCTGGTGCTCTACCCGCGCGTGGTCGGCACGCCGCTCTCCGATCTGCTGCGCGAGCCAGGCCCGGCCACCGATGCGCACCTGCGCGCGGCCGGCGCGGCCATCCGGGCGCTGCACGCCACGCCCGAGTCGCTGGTCGAGCTGCAGCCGCACCCGTTCGCCAAAGAGCTGAAGAGCATCGCCAGCGCCGCCGAGTACATTCACCCGCTGCTGCCCGCCGCCGGCGCCACCGTCAAGGCGCTGCTGGCGCGCGCCCAGGCGCTGCACGACGCGCTGCCGCCGGTCACGCCCTCGTTCGCCTACGGCGACTTCAAGGCCGACCATTTGTGGATCACCGATGCCGGCATGACGCTGATCGACTTCGATACTTGCTATCTCTCCGACCCGACGATCGACCTGGGCAAGTTTCTCGCCGATATCCAGTTCTGGTACGACGGCTACGGCCAGCCGGGCGCCGCCGCCGCGCAAGAGCAGTTTCTAGCCGGCTATGGCGAGCTGAACGCCGAGCAGATGGCACGCGCGCGGCTGTACGAAGCGCTTGTGCTCACCAAGTCGACGGTGCGGCGCGTGAAGCTGTTCGACGCCGATTGGGCCACGCGCGTCGGCCGCCTGGTCGATCGCGCCGCGGCGGCGCTTGAGCAGGCTGCCTGAGCTACAGCCCCTGATGCCAACTGCGTTTGGTATGCCCCGCCCGGCAAAACAGGGCAGGGCATACCAAAAAAGTCAGGGGCGGCATTGCCGCCCCCGAACCCCCGCCAGAAAGCACGTAGCCGAATCTGGTATGCGTCGCTCCGTGGGATTCCTGCGCCTATTCGAGCATGCCGATCACCTGCGGCTCGTGCTCGCCCTCGGGCGCGGCAGGTGCCGGCCGCGCGGCGAGCTGGCCGATCTGGCCGGCAGGCGCCAGCGCC
>CALLYN010000746.1 GCA_937858455.1 uncultured Kouleothrix sp. | reverse complement strand
CGAGCCGACAGCTGCGGACGCCCCGACTGCTGCGGCCGAGCCGACCGCCGCTACCGCCTCGGGCGGCGCCATGGCCGGCGCGCCTAAGCTGGCCGTTGAAGACGGTGCCGAGCTGCGCGTCTCGAGCTGGGGCAACCCATCCGAGCAGAAGGTCAACACCGACTCGTTCGCGCGCTTCAATGCAATGTACCCCAACGTCAAGATCAAGTACGAGCCGCAGCCCGACAACTTCCAGACCAAGATCAAGGCCGATTTCGCCGGCAGCACCGAGCCCGACGTGTTCTACCTCGACTCGTCGCTGATGACTGCGCTCGCGCCCAACGACCTGCTGCTGTCGCTCGACAGCGCCATGGCCGAGGGTGGCGTGAAGACCGGCGACTACGTCGGCGACCTGGTTACGCTGTTCCAGCAGAATGGCAAGACCTACGCGCTGCCGAAGGATCAGGGCTCGCTGGCGCTGTTCATCAACAACGACATCGCCCAGAAGGGCGGCGTCGACCCGGCCAGCCTGAAGACGTGGGACGACGTGACCGCCGCCGCCAAGAAGATGACCTCGGGCGAAGGGCCAGCCAAGATCTATGGCATGTGCTCGAACGCCGATAGCCAGCGCGGCACTGCCTTCATCCTGCAGACCGGCAACCCGATCATCGACAATGGCAAGGCCGTGTTCAACAAGGACGACGCGATCAAGGCGGTAGAGTGGTGGTATAGCTTCAAGAAGGACGGCACCGGCGAGCTGTTCAAAGAGCTTGGCGCTGGCTGGTGTGGCGAGGCCTTTGGGAAGGGCAAGGTTGGCATGGTCGTCGAGGGCGGCTGGATGCTGCCGTTCCTGGCCGACCCGAGCAATGGCGCGCAGAACGTGAAGTACACCGCCGTGCCGCTGCCCATCCCGCAGGGCGGCAAGCCGGCCACGCTGGTGTTCACCAACGGCTGGGCCGCCTCGGCGCGCACCAAGTACCCGAAGGCCGCCGCCGCGCTGGTGCTGTTCCTTACCAGCGCCGCGAACCAGAAGCCGATCCTCGAAACCGGCTTCGCGCTGCCGACGATCAAGAGCCTGCTGACCGACCCGTACTTCGAGAAAAACCCCAACGCCAAGGTACTGGCCGAGGCGCCGTCGTACGGCAAGGTGGCCGACCTGGTGTTTGGCGGGCCGGCCAAGAAGGACGACGTGCTCAAGCCGATCGGCGACGCGTTCGAGCAGATCTTCTCGGGCGGCGCCGATGTCAAGAGCGCGCTCGACCAGGGTGCTCAGGCGGCCGACCAGGTGCTGAGCCAGTAGGCACGCCGAGCAGGTAGATCCGGCACCACGCCGGTGTGGTGGTAGCGCTGGCGAGGCGCGGCCACCACACCGGTACACCAAGGAGGGTTTTCCATGGCCACCTCCACCACGGCCACCGGCGCCCGAACTGCGCGCCAGCGTACCCTGGCGCGCCAGGAGGCGTTTACGGCCTATGCTTTTATCGCGCCATACCTGATCATCGCGGGCATCTTCACCGTGGCGCTGCTGGTGTATGCGTTCTATATTAGCTTCACCGACCTCAAATCGCCGCTCTCGCGTACCTCCAACTTTGTGGGCCTGGCGAACTATATCAACGCTTTCAAGGACGCTGAGTTCCAGATCTCGCTGATCAATGTCTTCTGGTATTTTGTGATTGTCACAACATTCCAGACGATCGGCGCGATTATCGTCGCGATGCTGCTGAACAGCAAGCTGCGCGCCCAGCGGCTCTACCGCACGCTGTTCTACGCGCCCAGCGTGGCCTCGTCGGCAGTGATCTCGATGATCTTTCTGTGGCTGTACCTGCGCACCGGCTGGATCAACTACTTCCTGGGCACCGACGTAGCCTGGATCAACGATGCGCGCGGCCTGTTCCAGCTGCTGCTTTCGCCGTTCGGCGTGAAGATCAGCTCGACATTCCTCAAGGGGCCAAGCATCACCTGGATGGCGCTCATGGCTATGAATATCTTTACGACCATCCCATCGCTCATGGTGATCTTCCTGGCGGCGCTGCAAGACATCCCAAGCTACGTGTACGAGGCCGCCGAGATCGACGGCTCGACCGGGCTTCACGCGTTTTTCAATATCACCCTGCCGCTGCTGCGCCCGGTGATCACGCTGGTGATTGTGCTCGGCACGATCGGCACATTCCAGGTGTTCGACCAGGCGTTCATCATGACCAAGGGCGGCCCGCTTAAGTCGACGCTCACGCCGGTGCTGCTGATCTACACCAAAACACTGGGCGAGGGCACGTCGTCGAATGCGGCGCTGGCGGCGGCGATGGCGTTTATTCTGGCGCTGATTATCTTCTTCTTTACGTTCATCCAGCGCCGCTATATCGAGAGCTCGAGCGAGCGGTTCTAGCGTGCGTGTAAGGAAGGAGAACCCATATGGCTGTTTCGGTTGAGCAGCGCCCGCTGGCGGTGGCGTCGCCGCAGCGATCGCCTACGCAGACAGTCTCAGTCGCTTTGCGCTATATCCTGATCACCATCCTGGCGACGATTGTCTTTATGCCGTTCATCCTCTCGTTTCTCGGGACGTTCAAGAGCAACCCCGAGGTGACGGCCTACCCGCCGACGTTTTTGCCGCGCGAGTGGCACCCCGAGAACTGGGTGCAGACCTGGAGCGTCGAGATCAGCGGCGCCGGCAGGAATGTGTTCGCGCGCTGGTTCTTCAATAGCTTCTGGCTGGCCGTGCTGAACATGGCGACGCAGGTGTTTTTCTGCTCGCTCGCGGCCTACGCCTTCGCGCGCATGCGCTTCCCCGGCAAAGAGCTGATCTTCTCGTTTATCATCGCCAGCATGGCCATCCCCGGCGCGGTTACGCTGATCCCTGGCTATGTCTTTTTCGCGAAGCTCGGCTGGATCAACACCTACCTGCCGCTGATTGTGCCCAAGCTGGTGGTGCCGTTCGGCATCTTCATGCTCACGCAGTTCTTTAAGTCGATCCCGCGCGAGCTTGAGGAGGCGGCGTATATGGATGGCGCCAGCCGCTTCCGTACCTACTGGAATGTGGCGATGCCGCTCTCGCGCCCCGCGCTGATTACACTGGCGATCATCCAGTTCCAGGGCTCGTGGAACGATTTCCTTGGCCCGTTGCTGTACCTGCGCGATGCCAAGCTGCTGACGCTCACCGTCGGCCTGAACTTCTTCAAGACGCAGTACGCGGTCGAGTGGAACAAGATCCTGGTCGGCTCGATGTTCAACGCCATCCCGATCCTGATCATCTTCTTTATCTTCAATAAGTATTACATGGAAGGCGCAAGCTATAGCGGCCTGGCCGGGCAGTAAGACGGGTTCTGTCTCCTGGACGTAACTATGGGATATCAAGCGGCAATTTTCGACATCGACGGCGTGCTGGTCGATTCGCCCCACGAGCTGGCCTGGCGCGAGGCGCTGGCGCGGCTGATGGCCGGGCCTTGGGCTGGCCAGGCCGGCGCCACCAGCTACACGCCCGAGCGCTTCACGAGCGCGGTGTATCAGGCATATGTGTCGGGTAAGCCGCGCGAGGCCGGCGCGAGCGCCGCGCTGGCGTACTTCGGCATCGCCGACCCCGACGGGCGCCGGCTGCGCGAGTACTGCGATACCAAGCAGGCGCTGCTGCTTGCGCTGATCGAGCGCGGCGCATTCACCGCGTTCGACGACGGCATTCGCCTGCTGCTGCGCCTGCGCGCCGCTGGTGCGCGCGTGGTGGCGGCGTCGTCGTCGAAGAATGCCGATCTGTTCCTGCGGCGCGTGTCGCTTGAGCGCTTCGGCGATGCGTTTACACTGCCACCCGGCGCGACGCTGCTCGACATGTTCGACGCGAATGTGAATGGGCACGCGGTGCCGCGCGGCAAACCTGATCCGGCGCTGTTTCTGCTGGCGGCTGCGGCGGTAGGCGCGCTGCCTGCCGCCTGCGTGGTGGTCGAAGATGCGCCGGCGGGCGTGCAGGCGGCCAAGGCCGGCGGCATGGCCTCGCCCCTGGCCAGCGCCTCGCTCACCATCTTGAAGGTGAGATGCACCTGCTCGGCGAAGGGCACGTTCTTGCGCCCCGTGCCGTCGTCGAGGATGCGCCCGTCCGCATCGAACACGACCTTCTTCGGATCGAACGTCCAGGGCCCGTAGGCCGAGGTGTAGACGAAGTCGCCGGCTCGGATCGCCTTGCTGATCGGCACCTCGGGATGGGCCGGGAACGCCTGCTTCATCTCAGTACCCCCGTGCCCC
>CALLYN010000745.1 GCA_937858455.1 uncultured Kouleothrix sp. | reverse complement strand
TGGTGCCGCTGGCCTACGCCGCCTTCGTGCTCTACCGCGTCGCCGCGCTCGGCGACATGGCCGCGCTGGCGGCGGCGCGCGGGCCGCTCGACCTGCTGCATAAGATCCTGGTGTCGCGCGCGGGGATTGTCGCCGGGCAGCGGATCGCCTGGCCGTGGGAGCTGCTGATCGACCAGCTGCGGCTGATCGCGCGCTCGGACCCGAACTACCACCTGCTGATCGATCTGCTGCTGGGCTGGGCGCTGGTGGCTGCGGCGCTGCTGAGCCTGCCGCGCATGCACCCGCTCGAGCGGCTGTACACGCTGGCGATCGTTGGGCTGGCGCTGTGCTACTATATCGGCGACATCAACCCATACATGGCGCTGCCGCGTCATATTCTGCTGGCGTTCCCGCTGTACATCCCGCTGGCCGCGCAGCTCGGCGGCCCGCGTTTCCGGCTGGTGGCGCTGCTGCTGCTGGCGGTGAACCTGCTGCTGGCCGGGCTGTATTTCTTTCGCGGCTGGATCCCATGAGGAGGCACACTATGGCACAGCCCGCGCAGCTCGCAGACGTATTCGCGCAGCTCAAAGCGATTATCGAGCCATTCGCCGCGTGGCTGAAGGTCGAGGCCGACACCGCCAGCGGCTATTCGCTCAATACGCCCTACGTCGAGCAATGGAAGAAAGAGCTGTTCTTCGGCGCAGTGCAGATCAAAAAGAACTATGTCAGCTACCACCTGATGCCCGTGTACATGTACCCCGACCTGCTCGAGGGCATCGCGCCGGCGCTCCAAAAGCGCATGCAGGGGAAATCGTGCTTCAACTTCACGGCGCTCGACCCGGCGCTGCTGGCCGAGCTGGCCCAGCTGACCGAGCGCGGCTTCGAGCGCATGCGCCAGGAGTACGGGATTGCATAAACCACACAGCCACGCAGCCGGCACGACGCGCCGGCTGCGTGGCTGTGTGGCTGCCTCTGTTTCGAGCAGCTAAAGCGCCTAGCTCAGGCGCTCGATCACGCCCGCGGCGCCCTGGCCGCCGCCTACGCACATCGTCACCAGGCCGTAGCGCCCGCCGCTGCGCTTCAGCTCGTGCAGGATCTGCACTGTCAGCTTCGCGCCCGAGCAGCCCAGCGGGTGGCCCAGCGCAATCGCGCCGCCGTTCACGTTTACCTTTTCCTCGTCGATCTCGAGCGCGCGGATCACCGCGATCGCCTGGGCCGCGAACGCCTCGTTCAGCTCGATCAGGTCGATGTCGGCCAGCGACAGGCCGGCCAGCTTCAGCGCCTTCGGCACCGCCGCCACTGGGCCGATGCCCATGATCTCGGGCGGCACGCCGCCCACCGCGAACGACACAAACCGCGCCAGCGGCGTGATGCCCAGCGCGTCGGCCTTCTCGCGGCTCATCACCACCACCGCCGCAGCGCCGTCGCTGGTCTGCGACGAGTTGCCGGCCGTGACGCTGCCCTTGGCCGCAAACACCGGCCTGAGCTTGGCCAGCGCGGCGGCGTTGGTGTCGCGGCGCGGCCCCTCGTCGGCGTCCACCACGGTGGTGGCGCGGCGGCGCTGGCCGCCCTCGAACCAGACATTCTCAACCTCGACTGGCACGATCTCATCTTTGAACTTGCCGGCGTCTTGCGCCGCCGCCGCGCGCAGGTGCGACCTCAGTGCAAAGGCGTCCTGGTCGGCGCGGCTGACGCCGTACTTCTGAGCGACGTTCTCGGCCGTCAGGCCCATGCCCAGGTACACCTCGGGGTTGATCTCGGCCATCGCCGGGTTTGGCGCGAAGTGGTGGCCGCTCATCGGCACCAGGCTCATGCTCTCGGCGCCGCCGGCCACCAACACGTCGGCCATGCCGCTCATGATCTGCTGCGCCGCCAGCGCGATCGTCTGCAGGCCCGAGGCGCAGAAGCGGTTCACCGTCTGCCCCGGCACTTCCACCGGCAGGCCGGCCCGCAGCGCGGCCACGCGGCCCATGTTCAGCCCCTGCTCGGCCTCGGGCATCGCGCAGCCCAGGATCACATCCTCAACCTCTTTTGGGTCGAGGCCCGGCGCGCGCTCGATCGCCGCATTGATCGCCGCCGCCGCCAGATCGGCGGTATGGACGCTCCGCAGCCCGCCGCGCGGCGCCTTACCCACCGCAGTGCGCGCGGCCGAAACGATAACTGCCTCTCGCATATCTATAGCTCCTTGCATGTTCGCCACCAAGGCACAGAGCAGACTGAAGATCTATCATCATAGGAGTTACGCACGTGCGCTCTTCGGCTCCCTCGAGCGGCGAAATTGCGCCTGTGGCAGCATGGTACCGCTCTGCCGAATGCCAAGCACGCCAACTGCGTTTGTCCTACATCAACAAGAACCTCCGTGCCCTCTGTGCCTCTGTGGTGAGATCACTAGTTTCGCAGCGGCTTGCCGGTCTGCAAGATCGCCATCATACGTTCCTGGGTCTTCGGCTCGAGCACCAGCTTGGCGTTCTCCTCGAACTCCAGGTCCAGCAGGTACTGCTCCGTCACCCATTGCGGGCTGGTGAGGTCGCCGCCGCTCATCACGAACGCCAGCGCCTTTGCCACCTTCACATCGTGCGCGCTGACGTAGCCGCCCACGCGCATGCCGTGCAGCGCCGCCGACACCGCCCCAATGCCGCGCCGGCCCAGCGCGTACACCGGCTCGCCACCAGCCGGCGGCGGGGCGTAGCCCGCGGCGGTCATCTCGAGCACCACCTGCTTGGCCTCGCCGATCAGCCGCTCTTTGTTCATCACGACCACGTCGTCTTTGTCGAAGAAGCCCAGCTGGCGGCCCTGCTCGGCGCTCTCGGCCACCTTCGCCATGGCGATCGTCTCGAAGGCTTTCTGGAAGTACGGCAGCGCGTCGGTGCCCGGCGCGGCCATGTGCGGCGACACCTGGCGGCGCACGAACTCTTTGCAGCCGCCCCAGCCCGGCACAATGCCCACGCCAGCCTCGACCAGGCCGATGTAGGTTTCGGCCGCCACCACCCGGCGCGAGCTGGCCAGCGAGATCTCGGCGCCGCCGCCCAGCACCCGGCCGTACGGCGCGGCCACCACCGGCTTGGCGCTGGTGCGGAAGCGCATGAACAGATCCTGCATCCCGCGCGTGAACTGGCTCACCTGCTCGGCCTGGCCGCTGGCCACGCCCATCATCACAATGCCCAGGTTCGCGCCGGCGCAGAAATCGCTCGACTGGTTGCCGATCACCATACCGGCCCACCTGTCGTCTTTCAGCAGCTCAAGCGCCTTGAAGCCTATCTCCATGATCAGCGGGTCGAGCGAGTTGACTTTGGAGTGGAACTCAAAGCACAGCACGCCGTCGCCCAGGTCGAGCACGCTGGCGCTCTCGTTGCGCGCCAGCTCCTTGCCCTGCGCGCGCAGGTCGTCGAGCACGATCACGCCGGTGGGGCGCGCCAGCGGCGCATAGGCGCCCGCCGCCGCGTCGTACACGCCCACCACCCGGCCGCCCTCGCTCTGGTAGAACGACTCGAAGCCATTCGCGAGCATCTGCTCAACCCACGGCGCCTGCGCGATGCCGCGTTCCTTCATCATGCCGGCGGCCTTGCGCAAGCCCAGCGCGTCCCACATCTGGAACGGGCCAAGCTGCTGGCCGAAGCCCCAGCGCATCGCGTTATCGACATCGGCGATCGAGTCGCTGATCTCGGGAATGCGCCGCGCGGTGTACGCCAGCGTCTTCAGCGTCGTCTCGCGCAGAAACTGGCCGGCGCGGTCGATGTCGGCGTTATCCATAATGAAGCGCAGCCGGGCGCGCAGATCCTCGATCTTGCGGGCCTTGCCCACTAGCTCGAAGCGCGGCTTCTTGGGCGGCTCGTGCTGCATGGTCTGCACGTTCAGCGGCCAGAACTCCTTGCCGCCGGCGCCCTTCTCTTGCTTGTAGAAGCCAACGCCCGACTTATTGCCCAGCCAGCCGCGCGCCACCATGTCTTCGAGCAGCGGCGGCAGCGTGAACGCCTCGCGCTCTTCGTCGTCGGGCACGGCCGCGTACAGGTTGCGCGTCACGTGCACCGGCACGTCGATGCCCACCAGGTCGAACAGCCGGAAGGTGGCGGTTTTGGGGTTGCCGATCAGCTCGCCGGTCAGGCTATCGACCTCCTCGACCGAGTAGCCGTGCTCGAGCGCGTAGCTTACGCGCACCTGGCCGCTGTAGGTGCCGATGCGGTTGGCGATGAAGTTCGGGCGATCCTTGGCCAGCACCACGCCCTTGCCCAGGCGGCGGTCGGCGAAGCTGCTGATCGCCTGCACGACCTCGGGCGCGGTATCGGGCGTGGGGATCACCTCGAGCAAATACAGGTAGCGCGGCGGGTTGAAGAAGTGCGTGCCCAGAAAGTGCCGGCGGAACTCTTCCGAGCGCCCCTCGGCGATCGCGGCAATCGGGATGCCGCTGGTGTTCGACGACACAATGCTGCCGGGCTTGCGCACCTGCTCGATGCGCTCCATCAGCGCGCGCTTGGGCTCGAGCTGCTCGACGATCACCTCGACGATCCAGTCGGCGTCGGCGATCAGCCCCAGGTCGTCGGTCAGGTTGCCGAGCGTGATCTGCTCGGCGCGCTCGGGCGTGAACAGCGCAGCCGGCCGGGCTTTCTTCACGCGGTCGAACAGCATTGTGACGATCCGGTTGCGCACCGCCTTCGACTCGAGCGTCAGGCCCTTCGCCTGCTCTTCGGGCGTCAGCTCGTTTGGCGCGATATCGAGCAGCACCACCTGACAGCCGGCGTTGGCGGCGTGCGCGGCGATACCGCCGCCCATAGTGCCCGCCCCAATCACGGCGACTTTGGTAATCGGTTGGGTCATGGTATCTCCTTTGATAGCTCGCTATCCTGGTGCCTTCGCCTGTACCTGTCGGGGCGCTTCGCCCCCATGCCCCCGTTCAGGCGAACCTTGCAGGTTGCCCTAAAATCAATACCCTTCAAATACAGTGGGCATATACGTTTGCCACAAAGACACAAAGTCTCGAAGGCGTGCTGCAGCCATATATTCTTTGAGCCTTTGGGGTCTTTGTGGCTATTTGAAGCGTATTGGCCCTACAATCCATCCAGCAAAAAAGCGCAATCGCGCCGAGAGCTACGGGGCCAAAGCGACCCCATAGTAGTCAAATGTCGCCACGTGCTCGAACCCAAGCGAGCGGTAGAGCGTATATGCCGGCGTATTCTCGGTCTCGACCTCGATGTACATTGGCGCATCGCCGCGCGCGGCCAGGTCGGCCAGCGTGCGCACGATCAGCCCGCGGCCGTAGCCGCGGCCGCGGTACTCGGGCTGCACCACCAGGCCGTAGATGTAGGCGTCGCCATTGAGCAGCTGCACATTCGCGGTGCCGGCGGCCGCGCCCGCGTGCCGGGCAATGTAGTAGTGGTAGTTTGGCCGGCGCATGTTGCTGGCGATATGCGCGGCGATGCCGGCCGGGTCGATGCCCATATCCGCCGCCAGAATCTCGGCAATCGCCCCGGCGTCGTCGGCGGCTGCGTCGGCGATCTCAAGCTCAGAGGCGGGCAGCGCCAGCGCGCCGGTGCTCGCGCGCCGCAGCTTGTGCTCGGCAAACCGGCGCGTCGCGCCGAGCGCCACAAGCGCGTCGATCAGCGGTCGCGCGCGCTGGTC
>CALLYN010000744.1 GCA_937858455.1 uncultured Kouleothrix sp. | reverse complement strand
TCGCTCTACGCGACTCGCCGGCCGGCCGGGAGTTTTGTGTGGGCTTTTCTTCCAACCATGTAGCAGTTCGTTCCAAAGAAGTTGGCCGGTCTTCCAACCATGTAGCAGTTCGTTCCAAAGAAGTTGGCCGGTCTTCCAAACAAGTTGGCGCTCGTTTCAAACGGATCGGGCTTACCGACAGAACATGGAGACGGGCCGTGATCATTGGTGCGCGCGGTGGATTCGTGCGCGTGCGCGGCATTCCAGCGCGGCGGCGGCACACAGCGGCGAGCGGCGGGCCAGGGCGCAGCGCCCTGGCAGGCGCCGGCATGCACGGCACGGATTTTGAGATACATCGTTCACCCAGGGCGCTTGCGGCGCGGCGGCGGGCTGGCTATACTGCCTGCGCATGCCCGCAGTCGTACTATGTGAGGAGAGAACGCATGCTATTCCGATCTCTGCGCGCCGGGGGCGCGCTGCTGCTGGCCCTCGTGGCGGCCACGGCCATTGCCGCTCCGGCAGCAGCCACGGCCGTGCCGTCGGGCTTCGCCGACGCGCTGGTGGCCAGCGTGCCCGCGCCCACCGCAGTTGCGTTCGTCGCGCCCACGCGCATGCTGGTGGCCTCGCAGGGCGGCCAGCTGCGCGTCATCCAGAACGGCCAGCTGCTCGGCCAGCCCGCGCTCGACCTGACGGTTGGCGACCGGGTGTGCACCAACTCCGAGCGCGGCCTGCTGGGCGTAGCCGTCGACCCGAACTTCGCCAGCAACCACGCCATCTACCTCTACTACACCTACAAAAAGTTCGGCGTGTGCCCCACCGGCCAGCCGACCAACCCGCAGGTGCCGGTGAACCGCGTCGCGCGCTACACCCTCTCGGACGCGAACGTCGCCAGCGGCGAGACGATCCTGATCGACAACATCCCCTCGCCCAATGGCAACCACAACGGCGGCGACCTGCACTTTGGCGCGGATGGCTACCTGTACATCAGCGTCGGCGACGGCGGCGCCGACTACGCCGGCGACAGCGGCGGCGCCGGGGCGAACGACGCCACGCGCGACCGCTTCATCCTGCTGGGCAAGATCCTGCGGATCACGCGCGACGGCGGCATCCCGGCCGACAACCCGTTTCAGGGCGCGGGCACTGCGCGCTGCAATGCCGACGGCCGCACCGCCGCCACGAATATCTGCCAGGAGACGTTCGCCTGGGGGCTGCGCAACCCGTTCCGCTTCGCCTTCCGGCCGGGCAGCAGCCAGTTCTTCATCAACGACGTCGGCCAGAACGCGTGGGAAGAGATCGACCAGGGCCAGAGCGGCGCCGACTACGGCTGGAACTGCAAGGAGGCCACGCACCCCAACAGCACCAGCGGCAAGTGTAGCCCCGCGCCGCCAAACAT
Source organism: uncultured Kouleothrix sp. (assembly GCA_937858455.1). GTDB lineage: Bacteria > Chloroflexota > Chloroflexia > Chloroflexales > Roseiflexaceae > Kouleothrix. Next base: position 2,533 of record CALLYN010000744.1, on the reverse strand, counting down.
GGTCGACCCGATCTACGAGTACGACCACAGCACCTGCAGCTCGATCACCGGCGGCGCGTTTGTGCCAGCGGGCGCGTGGCCGGCGCAGTACGAGGGCGCATACCTGTTTGCCGACTACGTATGCGGCAAGATCGTCGCGCTGAAGCCGCAGGGCAACAGCTACGTCGCCAGCGACTTTGCCACCGGCATGGGCGCCAACAGCGCCACCTCGCTGCTGTTCGGGCCATACAACGGCGGCCAGGCGCTGTTTTACACCACCTACGCTGGCGGCGGCCAGATCCGCCGCATTGCCGCGACCGCCGCGCAGAACCGCGCGCCCAGCGCGGCGATCGGCGCCAGCCCGGCGTATGGCGCGGCGCCGCTGACGGTGAGCTTCAGCGCGGCGGGCAGCAGCGACCCCGACGGCGACGCGCTGGCGTACGACTGGAACTTTGGCGACGGCTCGGCGCACGCGAGCGGCGTAAGCGCGAGCCACGAGTACGCCGCCGGCACCTACACCGCCACGCTCACAGTGAACGACGGCAAAGGCGGCGTCGCCAGCGCCACGCAGCGGATCGACTCGGGCAACACCCCGCCGCAGCCGAGCATCGACGCGCCGCCTGTAAGCGCGCGCTTCGCCGTCGGCCAGAGCATTACGCTGCAGGGCAGCGCCAGCGACACCGAAGAAGGCGCGGTGCCGGCGGCGCGGCTGAGCTGGCGCGTGCTGCTGCACCACAACGCCCACACTCACCCGTTTGCCGGCCCGGCGAGCGGCGCGAGCCTGACGATCAGCGCGCCGCCGCCCGAAGACCTGGCCGCCACCGAAACCAGCTACCTCGAAGTGCAGCTCAGCGCCAGCGACTCGACCGGGCTCACCGGCGTGATCACGCGCGAGCTGCGGCCAAACCTGGTGAATGTGACGCTCGACACCAGCCCGGCCGGCCGGGCGCTGCTGGTGAACGACGTGGCGATCAGCGCGCCGCGCACGCTGGTGTCGTGGGAAGGGTATAATCTCACGGTCAGCGCGCCGGGGCAGCGCGACGACAGCGGCGCCTGGATCATGATTGTGGGCTGGGCCGACGGCCCGGTGGCCACGCCGGCCGCGCGCACGATCGTCACGCCTGGCGCGGCGGCGAGCTACACTGCAGTGTTCGGCCCGGCGAAGGTACGCTACCTGCCGCGCATTACGCAGCCGTAGGGGCGTGATATGTGCGGTTTTCCGCGCCCGGTGCGGAAAACCGCACAAAGCATGGGAATTGCCGGAATTGCAAGGGCGCGACGTATCGCGCCCGTGAGGAGCAAGCATTGAGCCGAAAACAGCACCGCGCCGCCGGCGTGCAGCCGCCCGACCTAGCCGGCGTGCCGCTCGAGCACCAGGCCGCCGTCGAGCTGGCGCCGCGCGCCGGCTACGCCCGCCAGGCGTGGAGCAACCTGCGCTTCGACGCGCAGGAGGCCGAGGACGTATCGCTCGAGCAGCTCGACGTGCGCGGCAGCAGCTTCAGCCAGGCCAGCCTGCCGCTGGTTCAGCTGGCCGACTGCCGCTTCGACACCTGCGACTTCGCCGGCTGCCGGCTCGACAAAGCCTACCTGCGGCGCGTCGAGCTGCTCGGCTGCCGGCTGGTGGGTGTCCAGATCGGCGACGCCGACCTCGCCGACGTGCGCTTCGCGCACTGCAACGCCCGCATGGCGCGCTACTGGTCGGCGAGCCTGAAGCAGGTGCGGTTTGAGCACTGCGCGCTGCAGGAGGCCTCGTTCGACGGCTCGAACCTCGCCGGCGCGGTGTTCTGGAAGTGCGACCTGACCGGCGCGGATTTTCGCAACGCCAAGCTGAGAGGCGCCGACCTGCGCGGCTCGACGATCGCGGGGATCCGCGTCGAGAGCAAAGACCTCGCCGGCGCGATCATCGACCCGGCGCAGGCGCTTGAGCTGATCCAGCACTTTGGCCTGGTCGTGCGCGCCGAGGATAGCGCGGCCGAGGGCTAGAGCGGTTGAGCGTGGGAGCGGAGAGCGTGCGAGCGTGCGAGCGCATTGCCCGGTGTAGGGCGCGCATCGTGCGCGCCTCCACAGGGAAGAAGTGCGTGCCAGTGGCCACGTCAGGCGCGCATGCCTTGTGGCGTGCAGTGACGTGTCGGTTTGCCACGAGGCATGCGCCACAGGCGTAGCGAGAGCGACAGCATTCTTTACGGGGAGTGGGGCGCAGCCCCCGAAAGCCCACGCGGGGAAACGGGGGCGCGAAGCCTCCGAAGGCTCACCCGATTGGGAGAAGGCGCGCACGATGCGCGCCCTACGGGGAGGCCGTGCCAGTGGCAATGCCATACGCGCATGCCTCGCGAGTGCAGTGACGTGTAGCGTTGCCACGAGGCATGTGCCACAGGCGTGGTTGCAGAGACGGCGTGCATTTACGGGGAGTGGGGCAACGCCCCAGCGCGGAGGTGCAGGAGGCCGGCGGCGGTCTCCTGCCGCGGGGCGCGGTGGCGCGTAGCCCCCGCAAGCCCACGCAGGGAAACGGTGGCGCGCAGCCTCCGAAGGCTCACCCGATTGGGAGAAGGCGCGC
>CALLYN010000743.1 GCA_937858455.1 uncultured Kouleothrix sp. | reverse complement strand
ATGGCAGCGCGACCGAAGGCTTCGAGCACCCGGCGCCCGGCGCGCATGGGCCGTACATCCCGGCGAGCCCCCACGGCTTCGACAGCCCGCTCGACGGCGCGGACCTGCTGCTCGACCGCGAGCTGATCCGCGCGCACTTCCCGTACCTGGCCGAGGACGTCGTGGCGGTGCTGCACGCGCGCCGCTGCGGCTGGTTCAGCGCGCAGCAACTGGGCATGTACCTGCTCGAGCAGGCGCGCGCGCACGGCGTGCGGCTGCTGCGCGGCAGTGTGGTAGGGGTAGACATAGCCGGCGGGCGCGTGCGCGGGGTGCGCGTCGAGCGCGAGGGCGGCGAGGCGCTGGCGATCGCTACGCCGTGCTTTGTGAATGCCGCAGGCCCCCTGGCCGGCCAGGTCGCGCGGCTGCTGGGCGTCGAGCTGCCGATCTTCTCGGAGCGCCATATCAAGATCGCCTTCAACGAGCACCTGGGCGTGGTGCCGCGCGAGGCGCCTATGCTGATCTGGGCCGACCCGGTGCGGCTGCCGTGGGGCGCCGACGAGCGCGAGGCGCTGGCCGACGACCCCGACAGCGCCTGGATGCTGGGCGAGCTGCCGCCCGGCGTGCACTGCCGGCCCGAAGGGCACAGCGGCGGCGCGGTGCTGCTGATCTTGTGGAACTTCCACGCCGAGCCGGTCGAGCCGACCTTTCCCGTGCGCGCCGAGGCGTACTATCCCGAGCTTGCGCTGCGCGGCATGTCGGTGATGCTGCCGGGCCTGGCGCGCTACTTCGACCGCGCGCCCAAGCCGTATATCGACGGCGGCTACTACACCAAGACGCGCGAGAACCGCCCGCTGATCGGGCCGCTGCCGGTGGAGGGCGCGTATGTCGTCGGCGCGCTCTCGGGCTATGGCCTGATGGCCGCGTGCGCCGCCGGCGAGCTGCTGGCGAGCTACATCGCGGGCGGCGCGCTGCCAGGCTACGCCCCGGCGCTCGCGCTCGCGCGCTACGACGACCCGGCCTACCAGCAGCTGCTGGCCAGCTGGGGCGACTCGGGCCAGCTGTAGCGCCGCGCCGCCTTCGCAAATCTTTTACAATTTTAACGCGTAATACCCTTGACAAAACAGAACAAAAGTTCTATACTATAGGCAGTATTTCCCTTCAGCGCGCAGCACTCACTCACCGCGGCGGTCTTCTGTTCGCCGCGATGCATACCCTTCGGCCGTAAACCACGTGTGTGGGAACGAAGTTAAGGAGGCAGCAGCATGGGCCGTGTAGCGCACTTCGAGCTAAGCGCAGAGAACATGGATCGGGCGATCACATTCTACCGCGAGGTGTTCGGCTGGAACATCTTCAAGTGGGACGGGCCGATGGAGTACTGGCTGGTGTCGACCGGCGACCCAAGCACGCCCGGCATCGACGGCGCAATCGTATCGCGCGAGCAGCAGCCCGTGCCGGTGATCAACACCATCAATGTCGACTCGATCGACGACACGATCGCCAAGGTCACGGCGAGCGGCGGCACAGTGATGATGCCAAAAGGCCCGGTGCCCGGCGTCGGCTACCTGGCTTACTGCACCGACAGCGAAGGCAACGCCTTCGGCCTGATGCAGGCCGATACCTCGGCGGCGTAGCTCCTCGGCAACACGGCACGCACGCGCAGCGACAACCGTCGCTGCGCGTTTTCTTTTACACGAGCTTTGCCAAAACGAGCGGTGCGCTACGTTCGGTATGTAGAGAAACAGTGTAACCCGCCAGCGCGCCAAGCGTACATGAAAGCGACGTGCCGCACCGCATTGAAAGCAGCCGCCTAAGAAAGGATCACCTGTATGGGAGGCATTCTCACCATCGTAGGCATTGGCCTCGGCCTGATACTTCTGCTGGTCTTCGCATCCGGCTTCATCCGCTACATCCCGAACAACCGCGTCGGCATCATCGAGAAGCTGGTCAGCGGGCGCGGATCGATCAAGAGCGGCTTTATCGCGCTGCGCGGCGAGGCCGGCTTCCAGCCGAACGTACTGCGCGGCGGCTGGCACGTGCTCACGCCGTTTCAGTTCCGCATCCACAGCGTACCGCTGGTGACGATCCCGCAGGGCAAGATCGGCTACGTCTTCGCGCGCGACGGCCTGCCGCTCGAGCCAACACAGGCGCTCGGCTCGAATGTGCGCGCCGGCGACTTCCAGGATGTTGGCACCTTCCTCGCAAACGGCGGCCAGAAAGGCCCGCAGCGCCAGATCTTGCGCGAAGGCACCTACGCGATCAACCTGGCGCAGTTCGTCGTGCTGACTGAAGACACGATCTACTACCTTGCGCTCGACCGCAACGAAGACGCCGTGTTCAAGCGCATGGTCGAGCTGATCCGCGAGCGCGGCGGCTTCCAGCCGGTGGTGATCAAAGGCGCCGACGACCTGGTGGGCATCGTGACGGTACACGACGGGCCGTCGCTCCCGCAGGGCGAAATCATCGCGCCCACCGTCGGCGACACCGCCAGCGACACCGCGACCTACCACAATAACTTCCAGGACCCCGAGCGCTTTCTGCTGGCCGGCGGCATGCGCGGCCGCCAGCTGCAGGTGCTGGTCGAGGGCACGTACTACATCAACCGCCTGTTCGCCACCGTCGAGATGATCCCCAAAACGATCATCGAGGTCGGCAACGTTGGCGTGGTCGTCTCGTACACCGGCGATGTCGGCATCGATCTCTCGGGCGAGGAGTACAAGCACGGCGAGATGGTATCGCAGGGCAGCCGGGGCGTCTGGAATACGCCGCTGCTGCCGGGCAAGTACGCCTTCAACACCTACGCCGGCAAGGTGATCATGGTGCCGACCACGAATATCATCCTGAAGTGGAACCGCAGCGAGACCGGCGCGCACCGGCTCGACGAGAACCTGGCCGAGATCTCGCTGATCACCAAGGATGCGTTCGAGCCATCGCTGCCGCTCTCGGTGGTGGTGCATATCGACTACCGCCAGGCGCCGCTGGTGATCCAGCGCTTCGGCGACGTGAAGCGCCTGGTCGAGCAGACGCTCGACCCGATGGTGTCGGCGTACTTCAAGAACATCGGCCAAACGCGCACGCTGATCCAGCTGATCCAGGACCGCAGCGTGATCCAGAGCCTCTCGGGCGAGCAGATGCGCGAGAAGTTCGCGCACTACAACCTCGAGCTGGAAGAGGTGCTGATTGGCACGCCGACGTCGTCGCAGGGCGACCAGAAGATCGAGCAGATCCTGACGCAGCTGCGCGCGCGCCAGATCGCCGAGGAGCAGATCGAGACCTACAATCGCCAGGAGAAGGCCGCCGTGAAAGAGCGCGAGCTGCGCGAGGCCGAGTCGCGCGCGCGCCAGCAGCAGGCGCTGACCGAGTCGGAGATCAGCATCACTGTGCAGAGCAACCAGGGCAAGGCCGAGTACCAGCGCTCGCTGCAGCAGGCCGCGCAGATCCGCGCGCTGGCCGAGGCCGAGGCCGAGAAGGCCGCGCGCATTGGCATCGGCGAGGCGATTGCGATCGAAGAGAAGGTGCGCGCCTACGGCGGGCCGCAGTTCCAGGTGACACAGCAGGTGATGAGCCGCTTCGCCGAGGCGATCGAGCACGCCGGGGTCGACGTTGTGCCGCGCATGGTGGTGGGCGGCGGCGCAAACGGCAATGGCGCGGCGGGCGGCGGCAGCCTGATGGAGGGCTTGCTGGCGATGCTGCTCTCCGAGCGCATGGGCGTGCAGATCAACAGCAATGGCAACGCCGCCGCGCCCGAGGTCGAGGCGCTGCGCAGGCAGATCCGCGATGGGCTGCTGGCCAGCCGTGCCCAGGAGGCCGCGCCGGCGGTCGCGTCGCCGGCGACCGTGCCGACCACGCCGCTCGGGCCGAAGAGCTAGCGCCGCCGCCAGGCGGCTACGCCACAGCCACCGTTCGGCCACAGGAGGGTGCAAGGCAGCCTTGCACCCTCCTGCCTGTACCACGCGCGATCAAGCTATGCGCGCATGGCGATCTTCGCCTACGATCACCCGCGCCGGCTGTGCTTCAGTGGCTCCTTCACCGCGCCTCAGCCGCCGCTTCGCCGCGCTCGGGCTATGCCGCAGCGCGCTTGCGGCCCGGCTGCACGCATTCGGGCATTGCTTCAGCGGTGCGCGGTGCTCCTTCGTGTCGTTCAGGCGTTGCTTCCCTGGTAGCGAGCCATTCCTTCCGCCGTCGCGCATACTGCTTCGGCGGTGCGCGGCGCTGCGGGCCGGTCGTGCGTGCGCGAGCGCTGGTACTCAGTGAGTTTTGTGTTTGAGCGGGCGGGTAAAACCGTAGCCGCCGCGCAGCATGACCACCGGCGCCGGAGCGGCACCGGCGCGCTCGCGCCGCTCGCCCAACCGCGCATTCCCCGCTCTGCCGCGATGGCAGAGCGGGGACTGCACCGTAGAAGCCGCCGGCGTAGGCCTAGGGAATAGCCGGCAGCCGCGTGTCGAACTGGTTGAGGTAGGTCAGCGCGGCCATCTGGTACCAGGCGCCGGTCACCGGCTCGGCGGCGGTGCTGATCAGCGGCTGGCCGTTCGTCCAGTCTACCGCCTCGCCGGGCGTGACGAAGCCGCGCCCGGTACGGCTAGCGTACCACTGCAGCCGCGCCAGCGCCCAGGTATCGTTGCCGCTCCAGTGCTCTTGCATCGCGGCGTACATCACCATCTGCGGCCACACCGGCTCGGCCGCATTGGCCTCGTTTGCGCCGCCAGGGCTGTAGATGCTGGAATGATAGAACTCATCGCCCTGGTAGCGCGCGATGCCCCAGTTGTCGTGCGTGATCGTGCTGAGCACCTTGATGCGGTGGTCGAGCACGCGCGTGTCGCTGGAGGGCAGCACGCCGAACACCCACAGCAGGTCGGAGGAAGAGTCGACCAGCGTGCGCGCGGTTCCGTCGCCGTTCACGGCGCGGTTGAAGTAGCGGTTGGTGTCGTTCCACAGGCCGCGGTAGGGCGACGCCTGGTACGAGCGCGTGGTGGCGTTGCGGATGGTCTGCGCGCTCGCCAGGTAGTTGTTCGCGCGGGTCGTGTCGGCCTTCTCGGTCGCCAGGTATTTGCCGGCGTTCAAGCCCTCGGCGTACGTCACCTGGGTGAAGGTGTTGTACTCAAGCGGCGACTCTTCCCAGATCGACGCGTCGATCGCGCCGAAGCCGTTGCTGCCGATGCTATTGCGGATGAAGTCGCCCGCGCGCGTCACCTGTGTCCAGATGCCGTTCAGGAACGCCGTCGCGGCCGGGGCGTTGGTGGCTTTCACGAGGTTGTAGTGCCGGTACACGCCCACCAGGAACAGGCCGATCGCGTCGTGCTCGGGCTCGACGAACGCAATGTACTGGTTGGCCTGCCAGACGCTGTAGTTGGTATGCCAGGTGCCGTCGACGTTCTGCACCGAGGCCATCCAGTTCCAGTACTTCTCGGCCTCGGCGAGGTGCCCGGTGGCGTCCATGCCCATCGCCGTCACGGCCGAGTCGCGCACCCACACCTTGTAGGCGTAGGCCGGGTTGGTGGCGGCGGGCCACGAGCCGAACGCCGGCTGCTGGGCCTGCTTGTTGATCACCAGGCTGCGGTCGAACGCGGTGTTCAGGCCGGTGTCGGCGAGGTTGATCCGGCTGCCGGCGTTGAGCCAGTTGGTGTAGGCCGTGGCCGTCTGCGTGAACCAGTACGCCGCAGTCTGGGCGCGCGCAGTGTCGGCGGCGCTCTCGGCGGCGGCCTGGTTGCTGCCGATCGCGTAGTACAGCGCCAGCGAGGCGCTGCCGTTGGCGGCCAGCGAGATCGACTTCTGGAAGCCCAGGTCGAGGTTCTGGCTCCAGATGTCGCCGTTGTTCTTCAGCGTGCCGGCCGAGTCGAACTGGTACCACGGCGCCGAGTTGACGTCGGCCGGGTTCGAGTTCGCGTCGTTGCCGACCTGGTGCGAGTCCATCGCCTGGAACGCGCCCAGCTCGATGTAGAACTGGCCCGACTGGCTCATGTCGGTGCCGAGCGCGTTGCGGCTTACGTCCCACCAGCCGTGCTGCCAGTTCGGCGATTGGTTGCCGCTGGTCTTGTTGTTGAGGTGTGCCTGCTCGAGGAAGTTGAACGTGCGCGCGCTGTTGGTTAGGTTCTGGAAGGTATACTTGACGACCAGGAAGTTCTGGTTCGGCACCATCGCGTACTGCTTGGTCACCTGCACCGGCACGCCGGCGCCGTTGTAGTTCAGGTAGCGCGTGGTGATCGTGCCGTCGCTCTCCATCCAGGCCTCCGAGTCGAAGGCGTGCGCGTTGTTGTACTTGGTGGCGCTGGTCTCGTCGCGGAAGAAGCCGGTCGCGTCGTTCAGCTGGTTGGTGCCCCAGTCGCCGCTCCAGTGCAGCTCGGCCAGGCGCGGGCCGTAGGTGCCGTTGTCGGCCGGGCTGAGCTTGCTGGCCATGTGAACGCCGACCAGGTTGCTCCAGTTGTTCATCCACAGGCTGGTGGCCGAGCGCGCCGCCGGGGTGGTCTGCTCCAGCACCACCATGTTGTCGAGGTTGATCGCGCCGGAGTTGCCCCCGCCGTACCATAGCACCACCGAGTGCAGCCCGGCCGAGAGCTGGATCGTCGTCTCGACCGTCTCCCACATATCCCAGTTGTACAGCGGCCGGAAGGTCAGCGTCCCGGCGCTCGCGCCGTCGACGAACAGGCCGCGCGTGGCGCTCGACCCGGCGTTGGCGTAGCGGAAGCGCAGCGTGTAGTTGTCGGCGGCCGGCGCGTTGATCACGAACGACACGCCGGTGTTGGCGGCCGAGAAGCCGTCGACGAAGCCGGTGCCGGTGTAGCCGGTGTGGTTGGTGTTGGTGGTGGTGCTGCTGCGGATGCCCGACTCGGCCTCGTACTGGCCGCCGCCCGGCGCCGCCACGCTCAGCTTGACGTAGACCATGTCCCAGTAGGTCAGGCTGGGCACGGTGAACGAGATATACGTGCCGCCGGCGTCGCTGCTGGTGGTGTAGCTGAGCGACGTGCTGGCGCCGTGCTCGATCTCGGGGCTGGCGACGTACACGCCGCTGATCGTCGTGCCCTGGCCGATATAGTACTTCACCGGCAGGTTGTTGACAGTGCCGGGCGTGCTGGCGGCGTTGCGCCACTGGTTGTCGTTGCCCAGCAGGTTGATCAGATGGATCATGTCGTAGCCGCCGCCGTGGCGGATCTGCGTCCAGATCGTGTTGCCCGACGCGTCGCCGCTGGTGGTCTGCCCGGTGATCTTCACGAACTGCGAGCCGTTGTCGGCGTTATGCACGCTCGGGTCGAACAGCAGGTTCTCGTAGGCGGTGATGAAGTCGTAGTGCTCTTTCATCGCGGCAAGCAGGCCCGAGCGCATCTGCTTGTAGTTGTTCGGGAAGTACGGGTGCGCCAGCATTTGGTCGCGGTTGCCCAGCTCGATGTGCGTGGCCCCGGCCGCCGCCATGGCCGCGTCGGCCAGGCGCACAGCCGGCTCGTCGAAGGTGCCGAGCACCAGGTTGTCCAGGTTGATCGCGCCGGAGTTGCCGGCGTCGTACGACAGCTTGACCGTGTGTGCGCCGGCAGTCAGCGTTACGACCTTGTAGGCGTCGTACAGCCAGGCGTCCCACGAGGGGTTGCCGTTGCCGTCGCGGGTGGGGTAGAACGTGAGCGCGCCGTTGTTCGCGCCGTCGACGTACACCGTGCGGGTCGGCAGGTTGGCGGTGCCGTTGCTGTAGCGGAACACCAGCGCGTACTTGCCGTCCTCGGGCACCGTCACCGAAAACTGCACGTAGTCGCCGATCGCGTCGAAGCCGTCGACGAAGCCGGTGCCGGTGTAGCCGGTGTGGTTGGTGTTCGTGGTCACACCGTTGCGGGTGGCGGTCTCGGCCTCGGTGCGCGGGCCGTTGTCCTCGTAGTAGTTCATGTAGGCGGCCAGCACCACCGCCTTGTTGCCGTCGAGCGTCTTGAACGACGCCACCTCGTCCTTCAGGTTCTGGTAGGTGGTCGCGTTGTCCCACTGCTCGCTGTAGTCGAAGTCGCTGTTGCTGAAGTGGGCGACGTTATAGGCGCCCCAGGTGCCGACGCCGCCGTTCACGATGTTGTAGGTCATCTTTTTGCCGGCGGGGAAGGCAGCCTTGACGTTGTTGGCGTAGCCGGCGAAGGTGTTCGGCAGGTCGACCAGCTGGCCGTTGTAGTCTTTCTTGTTGTCGTTCTGGCCGAGCTGGTCGAGGTGCATACCGTCGAAGCCATTGTTCAGCGCGTCGTTGAACTGGCCCGAGATATAGCTCTGCCAGTTGCTGTTGGCCGGGTTGAACATGTACATATGCACGTTCGGGTACGCGTCGCCGAAGTTGAAGTTCCACTGGTTGGCGTGGTTGGCATCGTCGTACAGGCCCCACTGCGGGTCGACGCCCGAGGTAGGCTGGTAGTTATCGAGCGCGCCATAGATGATATCGTAGGCCATCGCCGCCATGTTGAGCGTGTGCGCGGCGCTGATCTGATTTTGCAGCGTCTGCCAGTTGATCGTCTTGCCGCTCCAGTCGGTCCAGCTGGAATCGATCACGCCGCCGGTGCGCTTGATCAGCTTATCGTGGCGCCACATCCAGTCGTAGAACTGGATGGCGTTGATGTGATAGTTGCGCTCCAGCTCTTGCATGTTCGCGGTGCTGGTGCCGGCCGACTCGCCGGTGGGGTACTCGGTCATGTAGCCATAGCGCGGGAAGCGCGTCCAGCTGCTCGAGACATCGATCGCCGAGGCGCCGTAGTCGGCGGTGCCGGCGCGCACCTCGACGTGGTAGCCCTGGAAGTCGCCTGCCGGGGTTGTCCAGGTGAAGGTGACATTGGTGGCGACGTTCGGGTTGAGGGTAACCGCCTGGCTGGCGGTGTAGGTAGTAGCCTCGTTGTGCGTGATCGTGAGCGCGAGGTTGCCGCTCCAGGCCACGCCAGTCTTGTTCAGACACTCGACGGTAATAGTAGCGACGTTTCCGGGGGCATAGCGAGCCTTATCGACGTACACCCGGCTGATCAGATTGCCGGTGATCGCGGCCTCGGCCGTAGGAGTGCGGAAGACAATGCCGGCAGGGGAGGGGACAACAGCCGGCGCCACAAGGGCCAGAATGATCGCAATGATCAGCCCAAGACGACCCCGTCGTATCACGGAATACCTCCTCGATGAGTACGCATTGTTTTGCGCTGCTACGGGCAGCAGCGCAGTGTTGCAGCAGCGGTGCTGGCTGAAACGGTGAACTATGCCGTAGAAAGCGGCCCGCCTCCTTTCGCATACGCCAACGCGCCGCCGCACGGCGCGCGCGAGCACGGTGCGTGGCCGTTGCCGGGTAAGGAAACACCTTCCAGACAGGCGATTGACGTTGCGGTTACTTCGGTGAACGAAAAAACTATAGTAGATTACACGGGGTTTGTCAAGACTCAAAAGCAAGTTTGCACAGCAGCGCCGGAAGCTTGCTTCAGTCAGGCGGCAAAGCATCCTGGTTCAACCGGCCAATCGACGGCGTGCGGCGGCGACAAGCCGTGCGCAGGCGCGCTATCCGGGCCGAACACCGCCGCCGCGCACAAACTGCCTCTTGACAGCCCCCGGCGCGCGTGCTATTCTTGCTTCACCGAACAAAGAAACTTCTATCACTGAGCAAAGTATGATGCCGCTGCGCTTACGCTCGGGCAACCGCCAGCTCATCCGCGAGATCAACCAGTCGTTGGTGCTGAGCCTGGTGCGCGATCACGGGCCGATCTCGCGCACCGACATCGCCGAAGCCGCGCACCTGAGCCTAGCCACCGTCTCGGGCATTACCAACGCGCTGATCGACCACGGGCTGCTGTACGAGCACGAAGCCGGCGTATCGACGGGCGGGCGGCGGCCGATCTTGCTGGCGCTGAACCCGCAGGCCGGGCTGGTGATCGGCGTCAAGCTCACCGAAACACAGATCGTCGCGGCGCTGACCGACCTGAACGCCGAGGTGATCGAGCAGCGCGACACCGGGCTCGGCAGCGATCACCGGCCCGAGGCGGTAGTGCAGGCGCTGGCCGACTTGGTCGAGCAGCTGCGCGCGGCGCATCCCGAGCGGCGGATCTTTGGCGTGGGGCTAGGCATGGCCGGCGTGATCGATCGCCGCCAGGGGATCTTGCGCTTCTCGCCGTTTCTGCAGTGGCGCAACGTGCCGCTGCGGCATATGCTCGAGCAGCAGCTGAACCTGCCGGTGGTGATCGAGAACGACGTCAACACGCTGACCATGGCCGAGCACTGGTTTGGCGCGGGCGTCGGCGTGAGCGACTTCCTGGTGGTGACGCTGGGCCGCGGCATCGGCATGGGCATGGTGCTGAACGGCCACCTGTACCGCGGCGGATGCGGCGGCGGCGGCGAGTTCGGCCACCTGACGATGGTGCCCGACGGCCCGCGCTGCGACTGCGGCAAGCGCGGCTGCCTCGAGGCGCTGGTGGCCGAGCCGGCGATATTGCGGCGCCTGCACAATGCCTTTGATCGCGAGTTTACGATGGACGCGGCCGTGGCGCTGGCCCGCCACGGCGACACGACGGCGCAGGGCATCTTCGCGGCGGCCGGGCGCACGCTCGGCATGGCCATCGCCGATCTGGTGAATATTTTCAACCCGCCGCTGCTGGTGATCGGCGGCGAGGGCGCGCGCATGCTCGACCTGCTGCAAGAGTCGCTGCAGGAAACACTCCAGGCACACTGCTTCAACGGCTTCTTCGACGACATGCGCCTGGTGGTCGAGCCGTGGGGCGACGACGCGTGGGCGCGCGGCGCGGCCAGCCTGATGCTCGAAGAGCTGTTCAGGCCGGATCTGTACCGCGACGAGAAGACGCGCGCGTCGCTGATCTTACCAACCAACGCCTGATCTGCGCCTGTATCGTCGTCGGGCGGCGGCCCAACCGCCCGGCGCTGGCTTTGTGTTGCCTTTTCGCAGCTAAAGTAGCCATATAAGGAGCAACGCGCCTCGATTGGCGGCCTGGCTAGCCAATACCCCGATCTCGCAACGAGATCTATAGTTCGGTGTTAGAATCAGAAAGGATGTGACGATGTTCCGTCGACTACTTCCAGCACTGGGGCTGCTCGCGGCAATGATTCTGACCGCATGTGGCGGCGCAGCCACCCCGGCCGCGCCCGCGCCGAAGAGCAGGGCCTGCTGCTCGAAGAGCGGCGCCGCGAGATCCGCGCGCTGACCGGCGAAGATGCACGCCGCGGCGCGCACCTTGGTCGCGGAGTGCGAAAAATCCGCCCTGCCGTAGCCCGCCCCTGCCGGCTCTTGTCCGCCTAGCCGGCCGGCCGCTTGTTTCTTGGCCTTGGGCATTAGTTTCCCCTTCTCGCATTCGCTGCGCCGCCGCGGGGAAAACTCCTTTAAGATCGGCCGTTAGGATACAGCTGATCTTGCTGATCTTCTAAAGATACAAAGGCGCCCGGCACGGCGGCCTTCTGAGGCTGCGCCTAAGTTGACACTCCTTGGGCAATCCAGTACCTTTCCGGCGCTTGCTGATATAAAGGTCCGGGTGATCCCCACGAGGTGCTATGGCGCTCGAATTCTCCCCCCAGGCTGAGCAAAAAATCGCCGATATTTGCCGGCATTATCCCAATACGCAGGCTGCCTGCTTGCCGGTCCTGCACCTGGCTCAAGACGAGTTTGGCCACATCTCGCCCGAAGTCATGGACCTTGTTGCCGGACGCCTCAACCTCCCCACGTCGCACGTGTACGGGGTGGCGACCTTCTACACCATGTACCACCACGAGCCGGGCGGCAAAAAGGTGCTCATGATGTGCACCAACGTCTCCTGCATGCTCACCGGCGGATATGAGACGCTGCGTAAGCTCGAGGAGCGCCTTGGGGTCAAGGCCGGCCAGACTACCGCCGACGGGGAGTTTACCCTCATCGAGGAAGAGTGCCTGGCCGCCTGCGCCGACGCGCCGGCGATGATCTGCGGTGAGCGCTACTTCCTCCGCCTGACCGCGGACAAGGTAGACGCCGCCCTGGCCGAGTGCCGGAAGATGCCGGCGCAGCATGGCCATCACCCCCAAACCGATAAGAAGCACTAATCCATGCCGG
>CALLYN010000742.1 GCA_937858455.1 uncultured Kouleothrix sp. | reverse complement strand
CAAGCCGGCCCAGGCGGCGCTCGAGCAGCAGCAGCAGCGTGGCCGCCTCGGCCGTATTCGCGATGCTGAAGGCCAGCGCCAGCCCCGGCAGCCCGGCGCCAACGCGCGTGAAGCCGGCGCCGAGCGCGATGTTCAGCAGCACCATCGCGCTGCCGACAACCACGGGGGTGCGGGTGTCGTGCATGGCGTAGAAGCTGCGCACAATGATCTCGGCGGCGGCAAAGGCCGCCAGGCCAAGCGCGTAGAACATCAGCGCCTGCGCGGTGAGGGCGGTGGCGTCGGCGCCAAAGCGCCCGCGCTCGAACAGCACGCGCACAGCTGGCGCGGCCAGCACCGCAAGCATCGCGGCGGCCGGCAGCGCCAGAAACAGCACGCTGCGCAGCGCGCCGACGGCGGTATCGCGGAACGCCGCCGTGTCGCCGGCGGCGTGAAGGCGCGCCAGCTGTGGAAAGATCACCGTGCCGAGGCTCAGCGCGATCAGGCCGTGCGGCAGCAGCATCAATGTGAGCGCGTAGCCATTGGCCGCCACTGCGGCGGCGCCGAACAGCGAGGCGAAGCTGCCGACCGCAATCAGGTTGATTTGCCACGCGGCCTGGCCAAACAAGCGCGGCGCCAGCAGCCGGCCGACGCGGCGCAGCTCGGGGGTGCGCAGGCCCAGGCCCGGCGAGTAGCGCGCGCCAACGCGGCGCAGGCCAGGCAGCTGCACCAGCAGAAACAGTGCCGCGCCGGCGATCACGCCGCACACCAGCCCATAGATCCCCAGCCACGGCGCTAACACTAGTGCGCCGCCGATGATGCCCAGGTTGTACAAGTTCGCGCCGATCGCCGGCAGCGAGAAGCGGTCGAATGATTCGAGCGTGGCTTTGGCCAGCCCGCCAATGCCGAGCAGCAGCGGCTGCACCAGCATCAGCCGTAGCAGCTGCACCGTCAGCGCGCGCTGCGGCGCGTCGAAGCCGCTGCCGATGCTGTAGGCCACGATCGGCTCGGCCAGCAGCCCGATCAGCAGGCAGGCCGCCACCAGGCCGATCAGCGCCAGGTTCAGCAGGCCGCTCGCCAGGCGCCAGGCCGCGTCGCCGCGCTGCTCTTCGAGCATGCCCGAAAACACCGGGATGAACGCCGAGCCAAGCGCGCCGCCGGCCACGACAACATAGATCAGATCCAGCACATTGAACGTGGCGCGGTAGGCGCCATATGCGGGCAGTGTGCCAAACTGCGCCGAGATAATCACGTCGCGGATCAGGCCAAGCACGCGGCTTGCGAGGTAGCCGGCGGCGACGATCAGCGTGTTCAACAGCGGGCCAAGGCGCGCGCGCGCCGGCGCGGAATCAAGCCGAGGAGCCATTTGCGCGGTAGGGTGCTTTCTGCTATAATCACACGCCGGTGTGATTGAAATTACGTGAATGCTAGCGCCCATTATAGGGGAGGATCGTCACTTTGGCGAACACCAAGTCATCCGAGAAGCGTATTCGCTCCAACGAGCGCCGCCGCCTGCGCAACCAGATGTATCGCTCGCGCGTGAAGACCATGATCCGCAAGGCCGAGGAGCTGATCTTCTCGGGTGAGTCGAGCGACGAGGCTATTCGCGCAGCCATGAGCACGCTCGACAAGGCTGCGGTGAAGGGCATTATTCATAAGAACAACGCCGCGCGCCGCAAGTCGCGCCTGGCCAAGAAGCTGGTGAAGTACCAGGCGCTGGCCAGCGCCGCGGCCGCTACGCCGGCCAAAGCCCCGCGCAGCACCAAGCGCTCGGCCAAAGCTTAGCCCCAATACCTTTCAAGTACCAAGGCCAGCGGAAGCCTACCACAAAGACTCGGAGGCTCCATATTCTTCGAGTCTTCGAGTCTTCGTGGCTATTTGAAAAGTATTGAGCCTCGCCCCGATCAGCGCCAGCGAACCAGGAACAGAGAGCCGAGAACCGATAATGGTTCTTGGTTCTTTTGGTTCTGCTGCGCGGCACTTTGGTTTCTAGCTCTGGCCGCTACCGGCACAGCTCCACCACAAGCAGCTCGAGCCCGGTCTCGGCGTCGATCCGGCCGGTCTTGCTGGCGTGGTCGAGATCGAGCACGCGGTCGTGCAAATCGGCTAGCTCGGCGGGCGCGAAGCCGCGGGCCTGGTCGATCGCCTTGCGCACGACGAAGGGCTTCTGGCCAAGCCGCGCGGCGATATCGTCGGGGCGCATGCGCTGGTCGGCGAGGTCCTTCACGCTCAGCAAGACGCGCACCTGCCTGGCGATCATGAACAGCAGGTAGGTGGCTGCCTGGCCGTCGTCGAGCAGGCGCCGCAGGCTCTGCAGCGCCGCGCCGCGCCTACGCGCGCTGAGCTCGTCGATGAACGCGAACAGGTTTTGCTCCTGGCCGTCCTGCACCAGCAGATCCACCGTGGCCGCGCCGATCCGCCCGCCGCGCCCGACGTAGCTGGCGAGCTTGTCGAGCTCGTTGAGCAGCGCGCGGCTCTCGTTGCCGACAAAGCTCACCAGCCGCTGCGCCGCCGCGCCGTCGAGGGCCACGCCCAGCGTACGGGCGCGCTCGTTCAGCCAGCGCAGCAGCTCGGCGCCCTCGCGCGGCAGGAACTCGCGCGCGTCGGCGGCCTTCTTCAGGTAGGTGAACACCGCGCCGCGCTTGTCGAAATCCTCGCTCTCGACGAATACCAGGTCGCAGGTTGCCGGCACGCGCTCGAGGTACGCGCGTAGCTCGTCGCGCTCTTTGCCAGCCTTCTGGTGCTTCAGCAGGTCGGTTACGACGACCAAGCGCCGGTCGGCGAGGAACGGGAAGGCCTCGCACGCGGCGATCAGCGTGTCGAGCTTGAGCTTGCGCCCGTCGAGCGTGGCCATGTTCAGGTCGGCCAGGTCGGGCGGCATGGCGGCCTTGAGCGCGGCCAGCGCCTCGCTGCGCGCGAGTTCGTCGGGCCCGTAGAGTAAGTAGAGCATAATCGGCTTTAGGAGTTACGCACTCGCGCTTTTCGGCTTCCTCATTCGCTTGATTACGTACACTTTGGCGGGGGTTTGGGGGCGGCTTCGCCGCCCCCAAATTTCGTATTGTGTTGCACGACGTGGCGAAGCCACGTCGTGCAACACAATCGATACGTGATCAAGCCAACAGCGAATACATCGGATAGTACCGCAAATACAAAGCCCTACAACTGGCGCGAACGGGCTAGTTTCGAACCTGCAAAAGCAGGTGGGTGCCCGCCCGTGGTCGTCTGCGGCCCGCCGCATATCCCACATTGGAGCATGGCTCCCTTCGAAACTGTGTTGGCTCGAAACAACACCCGCCCACGCTCAGCGTAGGGTGAGTGGATGATAGCACGTTGGCTGGAATTCGGCAAACCGGCGCAGGCAGTGCAGCAGAGAGGCGCGCGCCAGCGTGGTATACTGCAGGGTGATCCGCGCGTTGGCCGCTGTGCCAGGCCGCTCGATACAGAGACTCGCACCTGCCATGATCGACAATGCATCCAACAACAATGTCGCGCTGCGGGCGGATGTCGCGGCGCCTCAGCAAGCCGAGCGCGAGCTGCGCGAGGCGCTGCTGAACCTGGAGGCAGCCGAGCGCCGGGGCAACCTTGGCAGCTGGTCTTTCGATGTCCGCACCGGCGCTGGCTGGTGGTCGCGGCATATGTACCGGATCTTCGGCCGTGACCCTGCCGCCGGCGTGCCAGGCAGCGCCGAGTACCTCGAGCTGCTGCACCCCGACGATCGCGCGAGCATGCTCGCGGTGCTCGAGCAGATGGCGCGCGGCGAGCAGCCCGAGGAGCGCGAGTTTCGTACCAACCCTGCGTGTGCCCAGCCGCGCGTGCTCAGCCCCGAGTACCGTGCCGAAACAAACGCCGACGACCAGATCGTGCGCTTCGCCGGCACTGTGCTCGACATCACCGAGCGCCGGCAGGTCGAACAGCTGCTGCAGGCCAGCGAGCGGCGCTACCAGCTGCTCACCGACTATGTGAACGATATCGTCTGGCAGCTCGACGCGAGCCTGCGGTTCGTATATGCCAGCTCGGCCACCGAGCGCGTGCTGGGCTACGCCGAGCACGAGGTGCGCGGCATGGCGGTTGCTAGCCTGCTGGATGCCGAGGGCATCGCCCGCATGCACGCCGTGATCCAATCACGGCGCGACTCGGAGTTCGGCGCGAACCGGCCGGTCGAGTATAAAATGCGCCACAAAGCCGGCCACTGGGTCGATGTCGAGGTGGTATCGTCGTTGGTGTATGGCGCGGATGGGCGCATTGCCGGGTTTGTGGGCATTACGCGCGATATCACCGAGCGCAAACGCGCCGAGCGCGCCCTGCACTCCAGCGAAGAACAGTACCGCGGCCTGATGGAGAGCCTCGACAATGTGATCGCCACCGTGGACTATGCCGGGCGCTTTCTATATGTGAACGACGTCGCGGCGCGCCAGCTGGGCGCCGTGCCCGAGGCGATGATCGGCCGCACCATGCACGAGCTGTTCCCCAAGCCGGCTGCCGACTACCAGCTGGGCAATGTGCAGCGCGCGATCCGCGAGGACTGCAAGCTGGTGAACGAAGCACAAAGCATCGTACAGAACCGGCCGCGCTGGTATCGCACTACCATCCAGCCCATCCACGACGAGCAGCACCGCGCGATATACGCGCTGATCAACTCAACCGACATTCACGATCTGAAAACCGCGCAGCACGAGCTGGAACAGCTCAATGGCTCGCTTGAGCAGCGCGTGCGCGAGCGCACCGCCGAGGTCCAAGATCTGTACGACAACGCGCCGTGTGGCTACCACTCGCTGGATGCGAGCGGCAGGATCATCCGGATCAACCAGACCGAGCTCAGCTGGCTGGGGTACGCGCGCGACGAGGTGATCGGGCGGCCGTTTACCGATTTTGTGACGCCTGTGGGGGCCGCGCGCTTCCCCGAGCAGTACGCCGAGCTCATACGCTGCGGCTATGCGCGCGATGTCGAGTACGAGCACGTGCGCAAAGACGGCAGCACCTTTCCGGCGCTGCTCAACGCCACCGCGCTCTACGATGCCGCAGGCGGCTATGTCATGAGCCGCACCACCGTGTTCGACAACACCGAGCGCAAGCGCACGGAAGAGACGCTGCGGCGCGCCAATGCCCAGATGCAGCAGGCGATTCGCCTGAAAGACGAGTTCCTGGCGAACATGAGCCACGAGCTGCGCACGCCGCTCAACGCCATTCTGGCCTTCAGCGAGGGCCTGATCGAGCAAACCCGCGGGCGGCTGAACCAGCGCCAGCAGGCCGCGCTCGCCAGCATCGAGGCCAGCGGCCGCCACTTGCTCGCGCTGATCAATGGCATTCTCGATCTTTCCAAGGTCGAGGCCGGGCAGCTCGATCTGCACATCGAGCCTGTGTGGATCGCCGACGCCTGCCAGGCCAGCATGCTGTTTGTCCGAGCGCTGGCCGATAAAAAGGCGCTGACAATGGCGTTCGCGCTGAATGATCATACTGCGATGATCGAGGCCGACCCGCGCCGCCTGAAGCAGATGCTGGTGAACCTGCTGAGCAATGCCGTGAAGTTCACACCGCCGGGCGGCCGGGTGAGCCTCGAGGTCGAGGCCGACGCCGTAGCCGGGGCCGTGCGCTTTGCCGTGCAGGATACCGGCATCGGCATTGCTTCGGCCGATCTGCCGCGGCTGTTTCAGCCGTTCAGCCAGCTCGACTCGAGCCTGAGCCGCCAGCACGAGGGCACCGGGCTGGGCCTGGTGCTGGTGCGGCGCCTGGCCGAGCTGCACGGCGGCACCGTCACAGTGGAAAGTACGCCCGGCCAGGGCAGCTGCTTCAGATTGATCTTGCCGTACCGGCCGCCGGCCGGCCAGGCATTGCCGTGATGCTACAATAGACTGTATTGGACGTGGGGGTTTGGGGGCCGCAGGCCCCCAAAATCTCCTTTTGGTGGGGCGTCTATGGTAGCTTTGCTACCATAGACGCCCCACCAGGGAGGTTCGGAGGGGCTTTGCCCCTCCGGCTCCCCTATTTCCGATAAGGTCTCATACGCCTGGAATTGCATTTCAGCATAAGGAAGCTACAATGCGCGCGCAACGAACCTCAGTTTTTAGCCGGCCGCGCTCGCGCACGTTGATCTCGGTCGCGGTGATCGCGCTTGGCTTGGCAATCGCGGTGTTCTTTGGCCTGCGCTCGATCAGCTCGGTGCGGCAGCTGAACTACATCCGCGAGCAGGGCCTCGACCGTGGTACCGCCAGCGTGGACGCGATCCGCGGCTGGATGAACATCCGCTTTATTGCGGTGGCCTACGCCGTGCCGGAAGAGTACTTGTACTCGCAGCTGAACATCCCCTTCGATCAGCGAAGTGCCGAGCGCTCGCTGATGGACCTGAATAAAGACTTCAAGCTTGGCGATTCGCCCAACGGCCGCTACCCAGCGATCATCGACACCGTGCGCAACGCGGTTACCGCCTACCGCGCCAACCCGGTGGCCACCGGCCTGCGCGATGTGCGGCCGTGGATGAGTGTGCGCTACATCGCGAACAGCATGGGTGTGCCCGAGGCGCGGATCTTCGCGGCGCTGAACATCGCCAGCGCGGGCAACGAGAACAAGCCGCTCGATATGCTGAGCAACGATCTGCACTATCCCGGCGGCCCGCGCGCGCTGGTCGACGCGGTGAAGCAGGCGCTGGTGCAGCCGGGGAGCACGCAATGAATCTGAGCGATCTCAACGATCTGCTGCTGAGCGCGGTGGTGACGTATGGCGCCACCGCGCTTGGTCTGGTGCTGCTGCTTGCGGCGGTCGGGCTGCCGCTGCCGAGCACGCTGTGCGTGCTGGCCGGAGGCGCGTTTGTGCAGCAGGGCGTGCTCGACCCGTACAGTACGTTCGTGCTCGCGCTGGTGGGCGCGGTGATCGGCGATATGCTGAGCTACGGGATCGGCTGGGTGCTGCATCGCCCGATCCAGCGGCGCTACGGCCAATCGGCGGCGTGGCTGCGCGCCGAGGCGTACTTCGCGCGCCGCGCGGCGATTGCGGTGTTTCTGACGCGCTGCGTGCTGACGCCGATCGCGCTGCCGATCAACCTGGTGGCCGGCGGCAGCGGCTACTCGGTGGGCCGCTTCGCGCTGTACGATGCGGCAGGGGAGCTGGCCTGGCTGGCGGGCTATGGCACCCTCGGCTATGTCTTCGGTAGCCAGTGGGAGTATGTGAGCGACGTGGTGAGCAATGCCAGCGGCGTACTGGTAGGCCTGCTGATCGCCGGCGTCGGCGGCTTTGCGCTGCTGCGCTGGCAGCGCGGGGCTGCGGCAAGCGCGCCCTCGCCGGTGCCGATGCCCGAGCCTGGCCTGGCGGCGCGGCTGCCGGAAGAGTAGTGGAACAATTCTGAAAATCGATCGTCATATGCATACAAGTGTCACGAAATGTGAGCCTGGAGGGTGCATATGCGGCGAATTCTGTTCTTCGCGCTGGCGCTGGCACTGTGCGCCGCAATTCTGCTCGCGCTGCCGCGCGCACCCGCACCCGGCGCGGCACTGCCCAGCCCCGGCGCGCGGGTGACGCAGGTCGATAGCTCGAGCTACCCCGATGTGACGCTGTTTGTCGGCGTTGCCGACGCCGCCGGCCAGCCGGTGGGCGGCTTGCGCGCGGCCGACTTCCAGGTGAGCGAAGATGGCGCGCCGGTGACAATCGACCGCTTTGCCGGTGGCGCGGGCGCGGTGGCCGCCGCGCTGGTGATCGACCACTCGGGCAGCATGGCCGAGCGCGACAAGATCGGCGGCGCCCGCGACGCGGCCCAGGCGTTTGTCGATCAGATGCGCCCCGACGATCGCACCGCGCTGATCGCCTTCAATTCCGACGCCGAAACCCTCACGCCCTTCACCGCCGACCAGCAGGCGCTTGACCGAGCCATCGGGCGCATCCGGCCCGACGGCGGCACTGCCCTCTACGATAGCCTGATCGCCGGCGTCGACGCGCTGAGCGACGCGCACGGCCGCCGCGCGCTGCTCTTGCTGACCGACGGCCAGGATTGCCGCGAGTCGGACACCTGCGCCGCCAGCTATGGCAGCCGCCACACGCTCGACCAGGCGATAGCCTACGCCAACCAGCATGCCCAGCCGGTGTACGTGATTGGCGTGGGCGAGCGCGGCAGCGACATGCGCGATGGGATCGACGAGGCTGTGCTGGCGCGGATCGCTCGCGAGACCGGCGGCGAGTATTTCTATACCCCCGACGCTGCCCAGCTGGCAGCGCTGTACCGCAAGCTGTCATCCGATATTCAGCAGGAGTACGCGCTGACGTACCGCAGCCCGCGGCCGTTCTACGACGGC
>CALLYN010000741.1 GCA_937858455.1 uncultured Kouleothrix sp. | reverse complement strand
AGCGCCGCCGCCAGGCTGCCGCTGCTGCGCGGCACCGGCAGCCCCAGCGCCAGCACAAACGCCCACAGCTGCTGCCTGGGCATCAGCGCCGCGCTGGGGTCGGCCATGCGCCCAGGCGACTGCGGCAGAATAAAAGCGAAGAACAGGCTAGTGGCCAGCAGCGCCAGCGCCAGCAGCGCCAGCGCCAGCCCAAGCTGGCGCCCACGCAGGCGCATCACCCCTACGTCCATCAATGCCATCATTGCCACCACTCCCTAATCCTCGTACTGCCGCGCCAGCTCAAGCGCCTTGTAGGGGTTCGGCGAAAGGCGCAGCTTCAGCACCATCAGCGCGGCCTCGCGCACGATGCCCCCCGACATCTTCGACTCGCCCGCCACCCGGTCGGGGAACACGATCGGGATCTCGTGCAGCCGGAAGCCGGCCTGGTGGCAGCGGAAGTTCAGCTCGACCTGAAATGCGTAGCCGTTCGAGCCCACCGTCGCCAGATCGAGCTGGCGCAGCACGCTGGCGCGAAAGCACTTGAACCCGCCGGTCATGTCGCGCACCGGCACGCCCAGCACGCTGCGCGCGTACAGGCTGCCGCCTTTGCTGATCAGCTTGCGCACAAACGACCAGTTTTCTACGCGCCCGCCCGGCACGTTGCGCGACCCGAGCGCCACGTCGGCCGCGCGCTCGGCCACGGCCAGCAGCACCGGCAGGTAGCGCGGCTGGTGCGAGAAATCGGCGTCCATCTCGCACAGAAAGCGGTAGCCCTGGCGCAGGCCCTCGCGAAAGCCGGCGACATACGCGCTGCCCAGGCCAAGCTTGCCGCTGCGCCGCAGCAGCTGCACGCGCGGGTTGGTGGCGGCCACAGCGGCCACCAGGTCGCCGGTGCCGTCGGGCGAGCCGTCGTCCACCACCAGTACGTCGAAGTCTGGCCCCTGGGCCAGGATCTGGGCGATCAGCGCGCCGATGTTCGCGGCCTCGTTGTACGTCGGCACTACCACCAGGCAGTAGCGCGGCGTCGCGCCTTCCGGCGCCACCGCGCCGCCGGCTCGCGCGTCATTCGCATCACGATGCGACATAGTAGTAACTCCTTCTCTTCTCTCTCTCTGTGCTGGCCATGCGCCACAAACACGGCGCGAGCGTCGCGCGGTGGGCGGTTGGGGAACGAGACAGGCAGCTGATGGAAATAAGGTGGGGCGTCTGCCGTGAGGCGGCATTGGTAGCTACGCGTATCGGCCGAGGATAGCGTGGAGCCTGGTCAGCATTGGTTTGCGCCATTATTAAGGAAACATGTCACGGTTGGATGAAGCTCTGTTGGCGCGCTAGATGAAAAAAAGTGCAGAAAGATGTCATCATTCGCCTTTCTCGCTCTGCTACGCGCCAAAGCCGGCGCCTATAGCCGGAAATATCGCGCTGGGCAAGGTAAGCCCGTTTCATGGCACACCAAATGCTGCCACTCGCATCACTCACCCTCCGTCACGCGCCGCAGCCGCGCGACTCTCCTGATCTAGTGGAACAACATTATGTACGTTCTTGCCATCGACGACGACCCCGACACGCTCAAGCTGCTCGCGTTTGTGCTGCACGACGCTGGCTACCAGTTCACCAGCGCCAGCGACTGGGCCAGCTGCATCGGCGCGATCGAGCAGGTGCGGCCTGGCCTTGTGCTGCTCGAAGCCCAGCTGCACAGCGGCAGCGGCTTCGAGCTGTGCCGGCGGCTGCGCGGCCTCTCCGACGTGCCGCTGATCTTCCTGGCGCAGCGGGCCGAGGTCGAAGAGCGCGTGCTTGGGCTCTCGCTCGGCGCCGACGACTACGTCGCCAAGCCGTTCGAGGCCGCCGAGCTGCTGGCGCGCATCGCCGCAGTGCTGCGCCGGTCGGGCCACATCCCGGCCGCCTCCGCTGGCCGGTTCGGCTACGGCGGTTTTCTGCTCGACCAGTTCGGCCAGCGCGTGCTGCTCGGCACGCGCGCGATCGAGCTGACGCCCACCGAGTTCCGGCTGCTCGAATACCTGGTGATCAACGCCGGCCACGTGCTCAGCCCGCGCCAGATCCTCGATCAGGTGTGGGATCGCGGCGACTCGAACGACTTCTCGGTGATCTCGACCTACATCCTGCGCCTGCGCAACAAGATCGAGGCCGACCCGGCCGCGCCGCGCCATATCATCACGGTGTGGAACATGGGCTATAAGTTCGAGGCCGCCCCTCCCCGCGCAGCGCTGCGCGAGATCGAGGTCGGCGGCTAGCCCTGCGCCGCGCCGCATCACAGCACCGAGATCGTAAGGGTTGTCTCGCCGGCCGAGGTTTGGCTGGCGACCGGCAGCCCCAGCCGCCGCGCCGCGCGCTGGATGGGCCGGTTCTCGGCCAGGGTGTTCAGCTGCAGGCGCGCAATGCCGCAGGCCATGGCCGACTGCGCCAGCAGATCGAGCAGCGTCGTCCCCAGCCCCTCGCCCTGGTAGGCGTCGTGGATCAGCAGCGCCACCTCGGCCGAGCTGCTGTCGCCGGCATCGCGCACCAGCTGGGCCAGCCCAACCGCGCGCGCGCCCGCGAGGGCGATCAGCGTGATCTGGTGCGGGCCGGGCGCGGCCAGCCGCGCCATCTCTTCCCGCTCGGCGCGCTCGCTCAGGGCTGCTGCGGGGCGCATGAAGCGCAGGTAGTGTGTGCGCGGCGAAAGGCCGCGAAACATATCGAGCAGCAGCTCGGCGTCGGAATGCTGAATATGCCGGATCGTCACGGCGCGGGCCGCGCTGGTGCGGGCGTGCACGCGCGCGCGCGACTGAGCAGCTGTTTTCTTCATCGCCCACCATCCCCCACTTATACCAAAGCAATCTAGATCGGCCATTCTGGACGGAAGGCTGTGCTATTCGTCCTTCGTATTCTGCCTTCCGTTCCTGCTGCGTGTCGCGTGTTCAAGTCGTTTTGGTAGTACACATAGGGCTTGCGCGCTGGCGCTCGGCCGCAGGCTGCACCCTCGCCACAGTGAGATGCCAAGCAGCGCGGCTGCGTAAGCCCTAGCAAATACCAATCTACCATCGCGGCCAGGCGGCGCCTGGCGCTTCGTGGCCCATACCAGCACAATCAGTGCCGCTAGCGTGCCGTTTTTCACAAGGCTGGAACTGATTTGTAACTCGGCCATGGAAACTGTTCATATCCTCATTTGGCGGCGCGCAGCGCCAGCACCATTCCAGCAAACCGGGAACTTACCGCCAGGGTCGGCAATCGAGTAGGGCGTCTCAGTGCTTCCGCTGCTATTGTGGAGGCGATCGGAACAATGGCGTTTACGGTCGGTCGGGCGGCGCATGCAGCGCCGGCTGCCACTCACGAGGTGTTATGGACATCATTCTGCTCGGCCCGCCCGGAGCGGGCAAAGGCACCCAGGCGCTCGCGATTGAGCAGCAGGCCGGCCTGGTGCACATCTCAAGCGGCGATCTGTTTCGCGCCGCGATCAAGCAGGGCACGCCGCTTGGCCAGCAGGCCCAGGCGTATATGAACCGCGGCGCGCTGGTGCCCGACAGCCTGGTGATCGACATGGTGATCGAGCGGGTGCTCCAGCCTGACTGCGCCGACGGCGTGCTGTTCGACGGCTTCCCGCGCACCGAGGCGCAGGCAGCTGCGCTCGACGCGGCGCTGGCCGAGCACGGCCGCCAGGTCGATATGGCGCTGTTCCTCGACGTGCCCGGAAATGTGCTGCTGAAGCGCATGGCCGGCCGGCAGGTGTGCGGGCTGTGCGGCGCGATGCACAACATCTACTTCTTCCCATCCAAGCGCGCGGGCATCTGCGATACCTGCGGCTCGCGGCTTATTCAGCGCAGCGACGACAACATCGACACCGCGCGCAACCGCCTGGATGTCTACTTCGCGCAGACACTGCCGCTGATCAGCTACTACCGCAGCCAGAGCAAGCTGCACGAGATCGACGGCTTGCAGCCGATCGAGCAGGTGACCGAAGCAATGCTTGTGGCATTGGGCGTGCTGAACGTGCTCGAGCACGCAGCCTAGCGTCATCGTCGGGGGTTGCGGGTTGCCCGCCTCCAAGCGCCCGTAGCGCCCCGCGTTGATATATCAGCCGGGTAGGCATTCGTGCCTACCCGGCTGTTCATTGGACTTTGGGGGCGGCGAAGCCGCCCCCAAATTTCTTTTTCTTGTGCGGCGCCCGGCAAA
>CALLYN010000740.1 GCA_937858455.1 uncultured Kouleothrix sp. | reverse complement strand
CAGCGCAAAACGCGCTACCGGCCCGCACGCTTCCTGAACCGCAGGCGGAGAGCCGGCTGGCTCGCACCATCACTGGCCCACCGAGT
The DNA here is from genome assembly GCA_937858455.1 of uncultured Kouleothrix sp. Classification (GTDB taxonomy): domain Bacteria; phylum Chloroflexota; class Chloroflexia; order Chloroflexales; family Roseiflexaceae; genus Kouleothrix. Next base: position 4,058 of record CALLYN010000740.1, on the reverse strand, counting down.
CCTGACCACGGACACATGGGTGCGGCGGCTGCGCGCGGTCTGTCCCATCACGGCGATCAGCATAGAACTGGTACGCTTCGATACTCAGGCTATGGAGTACCCGGAGATCGCCGGGGTAGAGTACCAGCGGGGCACACTGTTCGGCTGGGAGGTCTGGAATTACCTGCTGGCGAAGTGGGGCCACCGCTGCGCCTACTGCGGCGCGACGGACGTGCGGCTGGAGCAGGAACACCTGATCCCGCGCAGCAGAGGAGGGAGCGATCGGATTACGAATCTCACGATCGCCTGCCGGCCCTGCAACGAGCGCAAAAGCAACCAGACCGCCGCCGAATTCGGCTTCCCGCATCTGATGGCGCAGGCGAAAGCACCGCTCAAGGATGCGGCAGCCGTCAACAGCGTGCGGTGGGCGCTCTATCAGCGCCTACTAGCGACGGGCAGACCCGTCGAAGCCGGCACGGGAGGCAGGACGAAATGGAACCGAACGCGGCTCGGCTGGGACAAGAGCCATTGGCGTGATGCCGCCTGTGTTGGCGCCAGCATGCCGGAAGGATTGCGGTCGGCCATCGGAGCAGTGCTGCTGATCGCGGCGACAGGGCACGGGACGCGCCAGATGTGCCGGACGGACAAACACGGCTTTCCGCGGACACATGTGCCGCGACAGAAGGTGTGGTTCGGGTTTCGGACGGGCGATCTGGTCCGGGCGGTGATTCCTGGTGGGAAGTATGCCGGGGTGCATGTGGGGCGCGTGACGATTCGCAGCCGCCCGTGTTTTCAACTGAATGGGATCGATGTGCATCCGAAGTACCTGACGCTCGTGCAGCGGGCGGATGGGTATGCCTATGCGTTTGGGGTTGTTGGGGAAGAACAAGCAGAGGGCCCAGCTTCCTCCGTCGGCTCACGCAGACTGTCCCCGCCGCGCATTTTTTGATGGTTCATGCCGTTCTCGTCCGTGTTGGTGAAAGAGTATGCAGCAGAGCACGCTTCCGACAATCAGCGATCGCGCTGGCCGGGGCTGGATCCCTGGCGATGAGGCTGTTATTCCACTCGACGCCATCACTCCCGTGCTGGTTCTCGCTGGCGTGACACCTGGCCTGAGCGGAGTGGTAGTAGGCGTACGTGGCTCGACCGGCACGGTCACCGTCCGGGTCGAGCTTGAGCTGGAGCTTCCCGCCGAATCGCTTCTCTCCTAGCCGCGCGCCACATCTTGACGGCGGCATCCATCGACGCGCATCAACGCAATTTCGACTCATTACAACGCACACGGAAGGAACAGTACCGGTATGTCAACGTCCCGAACCCTCACTGATCAGGCCCGCCTCATCTCGCGCACCTACCGCGCAGCCATCCGCCTTGGCGAGGACTTCGTCACTCTGGAAGAGACCATCACGCTCTCGATCGATGCGACCGAAGATGAGATTGGCCAGGCGGTCGATCTCGGCTGGCGCATCTTCGCCGTGCAGCGCGCCGCCGCTGAGGAGCAAATTAGCGAAATCCGCGCCGGTATGCCGGCTGTGCTGCCGCAGATCCGCATGCGCGACCCCGACGCGCCCGCCAGCGACAACCAGCGCAACTACATCGCCACGTTGCAGAGCAAGCTGGCCTGGACCAGCGAGCAGCTCGCCACCTACGCCGAGGAGCAGTCGGTTGACCTGGTCACCATGACCAAGGCCCAGGCCAGCACCTTTATCGACGGCCTGAAGGCGCTGGCTGCTCCGCCTGCGGAGCCCGTGCGCCAGGCCCGACCGGCCGCCGAGCAGCGCCGCGGCGCCATCGGCCGCGCGCCGGTCGCCACCGACCAGGGGAAGGGCGACCTCCCGCTCTGATCATCGTCGCCAGACGGTGTATAAACGAGTGACGCCTGGGAGCGCACGCGCGCCCTCAACGAATGGCGAAAGGTATGAGCTATGGCACCGATCGGACGGACCATCAAGCAGCCGCAGCCGGCGATCGTTCAGTGGGACAACGGGCGCGGTAAATGGCGTGATATTGGCACGACGCCGTGGAATATGTGGCCGTGCTTCCACGTGGAGACAGGGCGCAACGAGGAGTTCGACCGCGCCATGCACGCGGCGGACGTGTCGCGGATCGAGTTTTTCCACCCGGCCAAGAACGGCCGACCATCGACAATCACCCAGGACTGGATGCTCGGCACCTTTATCGGCCTGCATCCAATCACGGCGGGCCCCCCGGCCGACAAGGTCTCGTTGATCACGCTTGACCCGACGATGATGGCGGCGGCAGCCGAGGCGGGCATCGGTCTGCGCTGGCTGGACGGCGAGAAGTCGTCGATGGCCGTGCGCGGCTTTCTCGCGCTGCCGAACGTCGCCGATAGCGTGACGATCAACCCCGATCAGCCCGAGACGATCCGCGCGCTGCTGGTCACGCTGACCGAGGAGCGCGCGGCTGGAAGGCCGGCGCCGATCACCTGGACTGTCATTCCGGTGCCGGTCCAGCTCGGCGTCAGCTCCAACATGTCGGACGTGCTGATGGACGCGCTCGTGGATCACCGCCGCGTCTGCGAGGCCGCGGATGACTTCCGCGACAACCGGCCAGAGGAAGTGACCTTCCACGAGCTGGTGCTGCCGCTGGTTCTGGGCCACGAGGTTGAGTGGACATCGCGCGATCCCAGGAAAGGGGGCTCCTCGACGACGGTGTACACGTTCGCGTCCGCGCACCCGGCGACGATAACCAAGCCGTACGTGCGGGGGGTGTGGCGCAAGGCGGACATCCACAAGCAGGCTGAGTCGCTGTTTAGTGGAATCCAGCTTTGGGCGCAGCGCTACCAGCGCAACGGCGGGCTGCCGCAGGAGGCATCCTTCGACGACAACGGCGACGTTGTTGGCTCGCAGGAGGCGCCTACCGCTCGCCCCATCGTGGAGCGCCCAGCCACCCAGCCGCCTAGCGCCCGGCGGGGACGCCTGTAGCTGCGAACGGAGGCCGGACCGCTGCGGCAAGCGCCCGCTCGGGCAGCGCGAACCGCCGCGACGATCTCCGGTAGGCCGGTGTGCTGCGTAGGCGGGGCGACAGCAGGCGCCCTGCCTTCCTCTATCTGGAGGCACCAGTGACGCAAGCAAAAGCACTGTTTCTTGGACCCGATGGCGTGGTCCTGCCGGATAACTTGGTCTGCTCGGGCCAGCTCGTCGCCGACCTCGATGGGCGGCCCTGCCCATACGCTGTCGAAGGCCGTATCCCGGACCCGCAGCCGCTCGACGCTCAGGCGCCGACGTACAGCGTTGACAAAGGCGCGCCTGGTGATCTGTGCCCGCCGTGCGCCAAGCAGAGTCTTGGAAGTCTCGCTCACTGGCAGGGCCACGGTGGGCAGCAGTTTCCCGAGCACCTGCTGCCGCTGCGCCTGTTCAAGTGCCGGCTGTGGCTCTGGCTTGTGGTGCCAGGGCTACGCGACGCCGCGCCGGCTGTGCTCGCATGTGACGGGGAGGTGGAAGCGGAGTGGCCGTGATTAGAAAGAGCCCGGTGGCGAAACCCAAACAGGGCCCGGTGAGATGTCTCACCGGGCCCTGTTTGTATGCTGCTGCTCCAGCTAGTTCTAGCCGATTAGTTCGACCTCATTGGTGGCGCGCACTGCTTCGCGCAGTGTATTGCCAGGGGTGAACCCTGGCGTTTTCGTTGCGGCGATCTTCATCCGCTGTCGTGTTTTCGGATGAACTCCCTCGCGCTCGGAGCGCTGGCGCACCTCGAAGGTGCCGAAGCCCGTCAAGGTGACCCGCTGACCGTCGATCAGTGCCTGGGTGATGACGTCAATGGCGCCATTCAGCGCACGGCTGACAGCTTTCTGGCTCATCCCGGTGTGGCGAGCGACTTCCGCAATAAAATCCGTTTTCTGCATGCGCGAGCCTCCTCCGCAGAACGATCTGTTACCAGCGCATGCAATATAGCATAGGGCCTCCGCCGCATCCCTAGCGTATTGTGTGCGATTTGTACGCGATGTGCGGAAGATTTTGGGCTTGGCGGCGATCCGCGCTCAGGATTTGCTCGGCACGGCCGGGATGCCCGCCTCGTCGAGGACCGTGTTGAAAATCGCCTCGGCAACCTCGCGCATA
>CALLYN010000739.1 GCA_937858455.1 uncultured Kouleothrix sp. | reverse complement strand
GGCGGGCAATGATCGCGCGGCGCGGGCTACGCGCCTGGCGGCTGGGGCGCGCGCCCCGCAGGCGCCGAGCTGATCCAGGCGAGCTCGCCCGCTAGCGCGCCCAGGCGCTCCATAAGCTCGCCAACGTGCTGCTGAAGATGGCGGATCGAGTAGAGGTGCAGCTCGAACCTGGTAAAAGGCAGCCATGCGAAGCCCGACGGCGCGTCGAGCGCGATAGCCGGCACGTGTACCGCGACCTGCTGCCGGCAGAAGGCCAGGTACTCGAGCACAACCGCTTTTGTCGCCGGCTCGGCCGGCGCCGCCGGTGTGCTATGCTCGAAGCGGTACTCTTCGCGGTGCCCCGGCCAGGGGCGAAAAGTCTGCTGAGACCCCTGGGCGTACAGGTGCGTAAAAAACAGCGCGTGATACGCGACCTGCCAGAATGGGTTCGGATCATCCTGGCGATGCCAGAGCGCTTCGGGGCAGGCAATGATCGCCTGCTCGAGCATTTCGAGCGCGGCGCGATATTGCGAGGCGATCGCTTCGCCAAAATCCATACGCAACCTCCTCAACGAACTTCAAGCCGGACTCTCACGTCGTCGCCTTCCGCAAGGCCCTCGGCTTTGCGCACGCGCGCGTTGATCGGCACGATGTAGCGGCCATCCTTGGGGAACAGCGACGTCTGCCACTCGGTGCCGCCAATCCGCGCGCGCACCGGTATCATTCCCCAGCCATACGTCACCGCCTGGGATATCGCCTTGATCTCGCGGCACTGCTGCGCCGGAACAGAAACGAAATACCAGGGCGCCGGGCCGCGCCAGAACCAGATTGCGCCACTAAATTCGATATTCATAGGAGTTACGCACTTGCGTGCCTCGGCTTCCTGCAGGTACGCGATTGAGCCTGCGGCAGCATGGTACTCTGTGTGCGGTTGTTTCGCGCTCCGCGCGGAGCGCGAAACAACCGCACACGATACGGAGCATCGAATCGCTTTCCGAGTCGCTAAGAGGCTGTCTGAAAAGCCTATGTACCACCAAGGCACCAAGGCACCAAGCGGTACTCTGCGGAGAAGCACCAACACGACATACACGATCTTGGTGTCTTCGTGTCTTGGTGGTGACTTCTCAGACACTTTCTAAAAGTATCGCACCAAATGCGGCCGTAATCGGCCCTGATTGCGCCTGAGCTTTGAGAGCGGCGGCGCGGAAGGCCGGATCAATCGACGCGCTCGAGCACCACGGCGATGCCCTGGCCCACGCCGATGCACATCGTCGCC
>CALLYN010000738.1 GCA_937858455.1 uncultured Kouleothrix sp. | reverse complement strand
GGCGCTGCGCGCCGAGCTGCGACAGCGCGGCCTGGCGCGCGCTGCCGAGTTCGGCTACGACCGCGCGGCGCGCGCTACCCTGGAGATTTACGCGCGGGCGCGCGGCTAGCGCAGCCCGTGTCACCGTCTTGTAATCTACGAACACTTGTTCGTATATCGTTCATTGTAGTACACTCGGCTTCACCGTTTCTTTACTGGGCTCGCCCAGCCAGCAGAGCTACAATGAATCAAGACGAGTTGGTCGAGGAGATCAGCCATCACGAGGCGCTGCTGCGTATTCAGCGCCGCAACCTGCGGGCGCTTGAGCTGCAGATCGCGCAGCACGGCCCGCTCGACGTGCCGCTGCACCTGCAGCTCGCGCAGGACGACGTGCGCGCCGAGATTGCGCGGATCGAGCGCTCGATCCGCGATCTGCGCGCGCGCCTGCGCCGCCAGCAGCGCCGCAACGCCGGCTAGCCCCGGCGCGGCGAGCTGGCTGGTTCCACTGACAGGGACTTGGAAATTGGTAGTTGACAAAGTACATATAGAACAGCTATGCGTGTACTCATGCTCTCGAAGGCGCTGGTGGTCGGCGCCTACCAGACCAAAGCCGAAGCCCTGGCCGCGCTGCCTGGGGTTGAGCTTACCGTGGCGGTGCCGCCGAGCTGGCGCGAGCCTGGCGCGGCCGAGCAGCACCTCGAGCGCCGCTTCACCTATGGCTACCGGCTGGTCGAGCTGCCGATCTGGCTGAACGGCCGCCACCACTCGCACTTCTACCCCGGCATCGCGCGGCTTGTGGCGGCGACGCGCCCCGACGTGCTGCACATCGACGAGGAGGCGTTTAACTTCGCCACGTTCCACGCCATGCGCGCGGGCGTGCGCTATGGCGCGCGCTGCTGCTTCTACAACTGGGCGAATGTCGCGCGGCGCTACCCTCCGCCGTTTGGCTGGTTCGAGCAGTATAACTTCCGCCACGCCGCGCACGCGATCGCCGGCAATGCCGAGGCCGCCGCGATCATCCGCCAGCACGGCTACGCCGGGCCGATCAGCATCCTGCCGCAGTTCGGCGTCGACCCCGGCATGTTTTCGCCGGCCGCGCGCCAGCCCGGCGAGAGCCTGCCGCCCGCCGGTGCGCCGTTTGTGGTGGGCTACCTGGGCCGGCTGGTGCCGCAGAAGGGCGTGCTCGACCTGGTGGAGGCGCTGGCGCTGCTGCCCGCGCGTGTGCGCGTGCGCCTGATCGGCGCGGGTGTGCAGCGGCCCGATCTGCTGGCGCGCG
>CALLYN010000737.1 GCA_937858455.1 uncultured Kouleothrix sp. | reverse complement strand
GAGCTGGCCGGGCTTGGCGTGCGCGCGCCCTCCGAGGCGAGCCAGCAGCTGGCGCGCGAGCTTGGCACCGAGCTCGCGCGCCCCGAGGAGCTGCTGGCGCGGCGCGACATCGACGCCGTGGTAATCGCCACGCCCACCGATACGCACCTGGCGCTGGTGCAGGCCGCCGCGCATGCCGGCAAGCAGATCATCTGCGAGAAGCCGCTGGCGCGCAGCCTGGCCGACGCTGAGGCGCTGATCGCGGTGGCGCGCCGCGCCGGGGTGAAGCTCGCGATCGGCCTGGTGGTGCGCTACTTCCCGGCCTATGCCGCCGCCCATGCGGCGCTGCTGCGCGGCGAGCTGGGCGCGCCGGTACGGCTCCATGCCAGCCGGGGCGGCAGCTTCCCCGTGGTGGCCGGCGATTGGTACGCCGACAGCGCGCGCAGCGGCGGCGTGGCGCTCGACTTGATGATCCACGATTTCGACTGGGCGCGCTGGCTGTTCGGCCCGGTCGAGCAGGTGTCGGCGCGCCGGGTGAGCCCTCCCGGCGCCGCGCGCGCCGAGCATGTCGTCGCCGAGCTGCGCTTCCGCAGTGGCGCGGCCGCCACCATCGAAGGCAGCTGGGGCTTTGTCGACGGCTTTCGCAGTACCTTTGAGCTTGCCGGCAGCGCCGGGCAGCTGCGCTACGACAGCCGCCCCGATGCAGCGTTGCCCGGCGCGCCGGCCGACGCAGGGGTGGCCGTGCCCGCGGGGGCTGGCCCCGACGACCCCTACCTGCTCCAGATGCGCGATTGCATAGGCTGGCTGGGCGGCGGCCCCCCGCCGCGCTGCGACGCCTCCGACGCGCTCGCGGCGCTGCGGATCAGCCTGGCCGTGCTCGAGAGCATCGGCGCCGGCCGGCCGGTAGCGCTGGAGCCCGAACGCTAGCGCGGCAGCCGCCCAGCCCCAGCCCCTAATCGGCTGCCGCCAGCCACATCGATTGGTATGGCTCGATCCGCAGCGGCTTCTCGGCGGTGCGCGCCTGGCCCGAGATCAGGTCGGTGAAGGTGTAGCCGGGGCCATACATGCGCAGCTGGTTGTTATCGACGAACTGCGGCGCATCGGAGAAGTTCGACACAACCAGCAGGCGCTGGCCGCTGTGGCGCCGCACAAAGCTGAAAACGTGCGGGTTGCCGCTGTCCACCACTTCCATGTCGCCATCGCGCAGCGCTGCCTGCTCTTTGCGCAGCCGGATGAGCCGCGTCAGCTCGGAAAAAGCCCACCCGATGCGCGTCGTCGGGTCGTGGCGCTGCTCGTTGCGCTGCCAATCGGCCGCGGGCCGGTGCACCCAACGGCTATCGCCGGCTTTGGCCTGGTCGCTGGTGTACGAGTAGTCATTCAGCGTCACCGTCTCGTCGCCCAGGTAGAGCAGTGGTATGCCGCCGATGCTCAGTATCAGGCTGTGGATCATAATGATCCGGCGCACCGCCATGTCAATCAGCCGCTCGTTGCCCGCTTGCAGCGCCTGCTCGAGCCCGGCCAGCGAGGCCAGCGTGCCCGACACGCGCGCATCGCCGGTGTCGGGGTTCTCTTGAAACGGCACCCCGCGCGCGAACGAGCCGTCGAAGCGGCCGATGTAGAAGTTATTCAGAAAGCGCCGGTGGTCGTACGGGCTCATGCCGACGCGCTGCGCGTCGCCGTCGTCGAACGTCCAGCCGATGTCGTCGTGCGAGCGCAGGTAGTTCACCCAGGCGCAGCCGCGCGGCAGCTTGAAGCGCGTGTTCATCGAGCGCACCAGCAGCTTGACCTCGCGCGTCGCCAGCGACTCCCAGATCAGTGCCATGAGCAGCGGGTTGTACGAGATCTGGCACTCCTGCGGGCTGATATAGCTGAGCACGTCGTCGGGGTGGACGATCGCCTCGGATTTGAAGAGCATGGCCGGCGCGGCGATGCGCGCCAGCGCGTTGTACGCCTGGATGATCTTGTGCGCCTCGGGCTGGTTCTCGCAGCTGGTGCCCATGCGCTTCCAGATGAATGCCACCGCGTCGAGCCGCAGGATCTCGACCCCGGCATTGGCGATGTACAGCATCTCGCCGGCCATGGCGCGGAACACTGCCGGGTTGGCGTAGTTCAGATCCCACTGAAAGCTGTTAAACGTCGTCCAGACCCAGCGGCGTATATCGGCGCGCCAGGTGAAGCTGCCGCGCCGCACCGTCGGGAAGATCTCGCGCAGCGTGCGCTCGTAGGCATCCGGCATGGTGCGGTCGGGGAAGATGAAGTAGTAGTTTTCGAACTCGGGCTCGCCGGCCTGGGCCTTGCGCGCCCAGGCGTGCTCGTCCGAGGTATGGTTGAAGACGAAATCGACCACCAGGCTGATGCCCTGGGCCTGAAACTCGCGCGCCAGCGTGCGCAGCTCGTCGAAGGTGCCGAGCGCCGGGTTCACGTCGCGGTAGCTGCTCACCGCGTAGCCGCCGTCGTTGTCGCCCTCGGGCGCTGCGAACAGCGGCATCAGGTGCAGGTAGGTCAGCCCCAGCTCTTTGAAGTAGGGCAGCTTTGCGCGGATACCGTTCAGATTACCGGCAAACAGGTCGACATAGCATACGCCGCCGACCATCTGCTCGGATTGGAACCACTCGGGGTTGGCTTCGCGCTGGGCGTCGAGGTCTTTCAGCCAGGCCGGGCGGTCGAGCCAGCTACCCGCAGTGTCGATCAGCAGCTCTTCGAGGTGGTAGAAGAAATCGTAGTTCGTGGCGTACAGCTCGAACAGCAGGCCAAACAGGCGCTCCCATTCGCGCCGCAGCCGTGTTTCGAATGCTTGCCACGCGCCGGGTTGCTCGGCGCGCTGTGCGGCCAGGCGCGCCTCGACGCGCGGCCACAGCCGTTCAAGCGCGAGCGCAGCGTGCTGGCGGATCCACTCCGCATCCGGCATAATCGGCCTCCTCCATGAAAGGGCTTACATGAGAATTATAGCGTACTTCCGGCTGCCTCTTGCAGGCATGCACGTGCCCGGTGGCGCGTGGGCCGCGCTATCTTAGCATATTCACGGGCAGGGAGTGCAGCGCGGGCGCGCGGCTGGCGATTCTTGCGCCGGCTTTCGCGGGGAGAGCGCGGCACAGCGGAGAACGAGCATGCTGTTTATCGGGATCGATCTGGCCTGGGCGCCGCACAACCCCAGCGGCGCGGCGATCATACGCGGCGATGCCCACGCCGGCGAGCTGGCCGACGTGGCGCTGCTCGGCGATCTGGACGAGATCGCCGCGTATGTCGCCTCGGCTGCGCCAGCCGGCACGCCGGCGCTGGTGGCGGTGGACGCGCCGCTGTGGGTGCCGAACGCCAGCGGTCGGCGGCCGGCCGAGGCCGAGCTTGGTGCGGTGTTCGCACGCTACCAGGCTGGCGCGCACCCAGCCAATCGCGGGCTGCCGGCTTTCCGCCAGGGCGTGCGCGGCGAGCTGCTTGTCGAGCGCATGGCGCGGCTCGGCTTCGCGCACCGCTGCAGCGTGGCGCCGGGCGCCCCGGTGCGCCAGGTGCTCGAGGTGTACCCGCACGCCGCGATGGTGGCGCTGTTCGGGCTGGCGCGCACGCTCAAGTACAAGGCCAAGCCGCGGCGCTCGCGCGACACCCGGCTGGCGGCCTGGGCCGCGTACCAGCGCCACCTGGCGGGCCTGGCCGGCTTCGACCC
>CALLYN010000736.1 GCA_937858455.1 uncultured Kouleothrix sp. | reverse complement strand
CCGCCAGAAAGGAAGTGCGAGGGGCTATGCCCCTCGCGCACCCCCTTTTCAAACAGGCTCTTATTGTGTTGCACGACGTGGCGAAGCCACGTCGTGCAACACAATCTATACCTGATCAAGCGAACAGCGTATCAGACGGCTTCTAAAAATACAAACCGAGAGCCGCCGTGCAAACGGCGGCTCTCGGCGTTTGGTTCTCGGTTCTGCCAGGCTGCTACCAGCGCCCCTGGCCAGGCACCTGGGTGCCGAACACACTCGGCGGCAGCTTGAAGCCGTGCGCCTCGAGCCGCGAGGTAAAGCGCGGGCGCGTGCCGGTGGGCTTCAGCTCGGTGATCAGCTTGCCGTCGGCGGTTTTACCCTTCACCTCGAGCACGAAGATATCCTGCAGCACAATCACGTCGCCTTCCATGCCCTGCACCTCGGTAATATAGGCGATCTTGCGCTGGCCGTCTTCCAGGCGGCTTTGCTGCACGATCAGATCCACCGCCGAGGCCACCTGCTCGCGGATCACCTTGAGCGGCATGTCCATCCCCGCCATCATCGCCATTGTCTCCATGCGCGCGCAGGCATCGCGCGGGGTGTTGGCGTGCAGCGTGGTGAGCGAGCCGTCGTGGCCGGTGTTCATCGCCTGGAGCATGGCCATCGTCTCGCCGCCGCGGCACTCGCCGATCACGATCCGCTCGGGGCGCATACGCAGCGAGTTTATCACCAGGTCGTTGATCGACACCCGCCCCGAGCCGTCGATCTCGGCCGGCTTGGCCTCGAGCCGCACCACGTGATCCTGGCCCAGCTTCAGCTCGGCGCTGTCTTCGATCGTGACAATGCGCTCGTCCTCGGGGATGAAGTTCGAGAGCACGTTGAGCAGCGTCGTTTTGCCCGAGCCGGTGCCGCCCGACACGACGATATTCAGCCGGCTCACCACGCAGGCGCGCAGAAACTCGGCCATCTGCTCGGTCATCGAGCCGAAGCGGATCAGGTCGGCGACCTCGAGCTTCTTCTTCGAGAACTTGCGGATGGTGATCGTCGGGCCATCGATCGAGCAGGGCGGAATGATCGCGTTGACGCGCGAGCCGTCGGGCAGGCGCGCGTCGACCATGGGCCACTTGCGATCGATGCGCCGCCCGAGCGGGCGGATGATCCGGTCGATCACCTTGAGCACGTGGTCGTCGTTGGCGAAGCGCACCGGCGTGAGGCTGACCTTGCCGCGCTGCTCGATATACACCGTGTTCGGGCCATTCACCATCACCTCCGACACCGACTCTTCGCGCAGCAGCGGCTCGATCGGGCCAAAGCCGAATAGCTCGTCGGTCACCATTTCGTAGAGCTTTTTCAGCTGGCCCTCGCTCAGGCTCACACCGCTCTGGCGATAGTAGTTGGTGAAGCGGTCCTGCAGCATGCGCTCGGACTCGGCATTGCGCTTGAGCTCGGTCTGGTTGCCAAGCGAGCCCTGAATGCGGTCGACGATCCAGAGCGACAGCTCGAGCACGCGCTGGTCGGTGGCGGCGCCAACCTCGGCGGCAGGCGTAGCGCTGGCCACGGGCGCGCCAGTGACGGCAGAAACAGCCGGGCGCGGCTCGGGCGGCGCCG
>CALLYN010000735.1 GCA_937858455.1 uncultured Kouleothrix sp. | reverse complement strand
TTCGACGGCGCCGTGGCCGGCCACCAGACGGTCGAGGCGCTGGTGGCGCGCGTGCGCGCGGCGCTTGCAACGCCCGGCCCGCCGCGCAACACCTGATCTGCACCACAGAGGCACTGAGCGCTGAGAAATTGTTTGAGACATAACCACCAAGACACCAAGATCGTGTAAACCAAGATCGTGTATGCCGTGTTGGTGCTTTCTCAGCGTTATCTACCGCTTGGTGCCTTGGTGCCTTGGTGGTACACAGGCTTTTCAAACAGACTCTGAGATTTTGGAATATGAATACATCCTCGCCTCTGTGTCCTCTGTGTCTCTGTGGTTAACCTACCCTGCCTGGAAGCAGGATGCGAGGCAGCTATGGATCTCGCCGAGCTACATGAGATCGCCGAGCACGAGCGCAAGGCGCGCCGGCCCATGCAGATCAGCTGCTGCGTGGCGGCCGGCTGCCTCTCGGCCGATGCCCAGGCCGTGAAAGATCGCCTGGCGGCCGAGGTTGCCGCCGCCGGACTTGCCGACCAAGTCGAGGTGTGCGGCGTGGGCTGCATGCGCCTGTGCAGCCAGGGGCCACTGGTACGCGCCGACCCGGCGGCGGCGCTGTATGGGCCGGTGGCGCCGGCCCATGCGCCGGCGATTGTCGCCAGCCTTGGCGAGCGCGCACCCACCGCCGCGCTGCCGGCTGCCTGCGACCTGGGGCAGCCGTTTTTCACGCGCCAGCGGCCGGTCGTGCTCGAGAACAGCGGCCAGATCGACCCCGAGCGGGTCGAGGCGTATATCGCGGCCGGCGGCTACGCGGCGCTGCACCACGTGCTGCACGACATGCGCCCCAGCGACGTGATCGATCTGATCACGCGCAGCGGGCTGCGCGGGCGCGGCGGCGCCGGCTACCCCACCGGCCTGAAGTGGGCCACCGTGGCAAAAGCGCGCGGCGAGCGCAAGTTCGTGGTGTGCAATGGCGACGAAGGCGACCCCGGCGCGTTTATGGACCGCAGCGTGCTCGAAAGCGACCCGCACCGCGTGCTCGAGGGCATGGCGATCGCCGCCTACGCCGTAGGCGCCAGCCAGGGCTATGCGTATGTGCGCGGCGAGTACCCGCTGGCCATCCGCCGGCTGGAGATCGCCATCCGCCAGGCGCGCAAGCATGGCCTGCTGGGCAGCCAGATCTTCGAGTCGGGCTTCGACTTCCGCGTCGACATCCGCATTGGCGCGGGCGCGTTTGTGTGCGGCGAAGAGACGGCGCTGATCGCCTCGATCGAGGGCCGCCGCGGCACGCCGCGCCCGCGCCCGCCCTACCCGGCCGAGCGCGGGCTGTGGGGCTGCCCGACACTGATTAATAATGTCGAGACGTTCGCGAATATCACGCCGATCGTGCGCAATGGCGCCGAGTGGTTCGCCAACATCGGCACCGCGAAGAGCAAGGGCACAAAAGTGTTCGCGCTGGCCGGCAAGATCCGCAACACCGGCCTGATCGAAGTGCCTATGGGCATCGCGCTGCGCACGATTGTGGAAGAGCTAGGCGGCGGCGCGCCCGACGGCGGCCAGATCAAAGCGGTGCAGACCGGCGGGCCTTCGGGCGGGTGCATCCCGGCGGCGCTGTTCGACACGCCGGTCGACTACGAGTCGCTGGCGCAGGTAGGCTCGATCATGGGCTCGGGCGGCATGATTGTGATGGACCAGGCCACCAGCATGGTCGAGGTGGCGCAGTTCTTCATGGAATTCTGCCGCGACGAGTCGTGCGGCAAGTGCGTGCCCTGCCGCGTCGGCACGGCGCAGCTGCACCGCCTGCTCACGCGCATTCGCGCGGGCGAGGCCAGCGCGGCCGACGTCGAGCGCCTACGCGAGCTGTGCGAGATGGTACGCGCCACCAGCCTGTGCGGGCTCGGCCAGGCCGCACCGAACCCGGTGCTCAGCACGCTGCGCTACTTCCCCGAGGAGTACGAGGCGCTGCTGAAACACGCGCCAGAGGTGACGGATCAGCAGGCGGAGGGGCAGGCTGGGCCTGCCGCCGACGCCTAATACGCTCTTCGCTTGATCACTTTAGGGATTACAACACTTGCGTGATTCGGCTTCCTAAAGGCAGGAGATTGAGCCTGCGGCAGCATAGTACTCGTTGATCTTCTGTGTCCAGGTTCCGCGCTGCGCGCGGAACCTGGACACGTCCAAAACGAAAGTACCGCTCTGCCGAAGGCTAAGGGCGCCAACTGGGTAAGTGCTAAGAAATTTGGGGGCGGCTTCGCCGCCCCCAAACCCCCACTAAAGTGTACGTAATCAAGCGAATAAGGAAAGTACCGTGCTGCACAGGACTGCGAGGCAAGCACTATGGCTGTCAAAACACTCACAATCGACGACCGCCTGGTGAGCGCCGACGAGGCGCAGAGCGTGCTTGAGGCCGCGCGCGACGCTGGCATCGGCATCCCGACCCTCTGCCACCTCGAGGGCGTATCGGAGCTGGGCGCCTGCCGGCTGTGCCTGGTGGAAGTCGCCGGATCGCCCAAACTCCAGCCGGCGTGTGTCACCAACGTGGCCGAGGGCATGGTCGTCAGCACCAGCAGCGCGCGCCTACGCGAATACCGGCGCATGATTGTCGAGCTTTTGTTCGCCGAGCGCAACCACGTGTGCGCGGTGTGCGTTGCCAACGGTCACTGCGAGCTGCAGAACCTGGCGATCGAGGTGGGCATGGACCACGTGCGCTACGAGTATGCCTTCCCGGTATGCGCCGTCGACATCACGCACCCACGCTTCGGGCTCGACCACAACCGCTGCGTGCTGTGCGCGCGCTGCGTGCGCGTGTGCGACGAAGTGGAGGGCGTGCACACCTGGGATGTCGCAGGGCGCGGCGCGAGCGCGCGTGTGATCACCGACCTGAACCAGCCCTGGGGCAGCGCGAGCAGCTGCACCGCCTGCGGCAAGTGCATGATGGCCTGCCCGACCGGCGCGATCTTCCGGCGCGGCGCGACCGTGGCCGAGATGGAGCACGAGGCAGCGCGGATCGCGGCGATTGTGGCGGCGCGCGGCGAGCGCTGGTAGGCAGCACGAGAGGCTATTGCAGCGCGCATGAGCACACTTGGCCGTGCTCATGCGCCCGGGGCCACGCCGCACGTCACACGCTCTGCGCTTGGCTACCAAGGCAGGCGAAACCTCTGGTTTCCGAGGGAGAAAGCGATGATCACCAAGCTCAAGCTCGCGACGATCTGGCTCAGCGGGTGCTCGGGCTGCCATATGTCGTTTCTGGACACCGACGAGTGGCTGATCGACCTTGCCGCGCGCGTCGAAGTCGTCTATAGCCCGCTTGTCGACGCCAAAGTGTACCCGCGCGATGTCGATGTCGCGCTGGTGGAGGGCGCGGTGGCGAACGACGACCACCTGCGCATGATCGGCCTGGTGCGCGCTCGGACAAAGCTGTTGATCAGCTTCGGCGACTGCGCGATCAGCGGCAATGCGACGGCGCTGCGCAACCCGCTGGGCGCGCCCGAGGCGCTCGTGCGGCTGATCTACGCCGAGCGCGCCGACGACATGGAGCGCCTCGGCGTCTGGACCGGCGGCATGTTCACCGCGGTCGGCCAGGCCGGCTTCCTGTACGAGATCGCGATGTACTGGCCGGACGAGCGCCACGCCTTCCACGCCAACATGCTGGAGCAGGACTTCCTCGCCAAGCAGCCCGCGTATCCGGCGAATCCCGAGGCGCGCGCCTACGTCGCGAAGCTGAAGACCGACCTCGTCGAGCTCTACCAGAAGCACGGCGCCGCGCACTTCCAGCTCGGCCGCAACTATCCCTACCGCAACCGGCTCGAGAAGAACGCCGGCGCGCTGGTCGCCGCGATCAAGCAGCAGCTCGATCCGCGCGGCCTGATGAACCCGGGCGCGCTCGGGTTCTGATGCAAGACACCAGCGAATTCCGGCGCGACCGCGCCTGGCAGATCGTGCTCGCCGCGACCGTCGGTTGCGCGTTCGGCCTGACGGCGTTGCCGTTCTACACGCTCGGCATGGTCGCGAAGCCGCTGGCCGCGGAGTTCGGCTGGGGTCGCGCGGTGGCGCAGAGCGGCATCGTGTTCTCGGCGCTCGGCGTGCTCAGCAGCGCCTGGCTGGTAGGCGCGCTGATCGACCGCTATGGACCGCGGCGCGTGGCGCTGTTCAGCCAGTTCGGCCTCGCGCTCGGCTTCGTCGGCTTCGCGATCCAGTCCGGCACGCCGACCTGGTGGTACGCGAACTGGTTCGTGCTGGCGGTGTTCGGCGTCGGCACCACGCCGATCACCTGGTCGCGCGGCGTCGCAGCCTGGTTCGAAAGGCAGCGCGGGCTCGCGCTCGGTCTCGGCCTGATGGGCACCGGTGTCACCGCGTTCGCCGCGCCACCACTGATGGGCGCGGCGATCGCGACCTACGGCTGGCGCTGGGGCTACGCCGGGATCGCAATCGCGATCGTGTTGATCGCGCTGCCCACCACGTACTTCCTGTTCCGCGAGCGTGCGAGCGTCGACGACGCGACGGGCAAGGCCGGGCCGGCCAGCAGGCCGGAAAGCCTCGAGGCGACGGGTGTCACGCTCGGCGAGGCGGTGCGCGGCTATCGATTCTGGGTGCTGGTGGTGGTGTTCTTCTTCACCGCGGGCGTCCCCTCGGGACTGATCCCGAACGTCGTGCCGATGCTGACCGACGGCGGCATGACGGTGACCCAGGCCGCCGGCTACGCCAGTCTCATCGGCGTCTTCGTGATCGCCGGTCGCTTGCTCGCCGGATGGCTGCTCGATCGCCTGTGGGCGCCGATCGTCGGTGCGATCGTCATGATGCCGACGGCGATCGCCTGCTGGCTGCTCGAGGCGCAGACGATGCCGGCGCTCGCGGCTGCGTTCATCGGACTCGCCGGCGGCGCCGAGTTCGACCTGATGGCCTACATCCTGGTGAAGTACTTCGGCATGCGCCACTACGGCAAGATCTACGCCTGGCAGTGGGCGTCGTTCACGATCGCCGCTGGCGTCGGTCCGCTGCTGCTCGGACGCATCTACGATGCGACCGGAACCTATGCCGCCGCGCTTGCGGCAGCCGCGATC
>CALLYN010000734.1 GCA_937858455.1 uncultured Kouleothrix sp. | reverse complement strand
CTCCGTATCGTGTGCGGTTTTTCCGCGCTCCGCGCGGAAAAACCGCACACAGAAGATCAATAAGTACCATGCTGCCGCAGGCTCAATCTCCTGCCTTTGCGTAACTCCTATTTCCAACTGTACGGCAGGCGGCCATCGTACTGGCAACAAGGGCGTAGAGCTATGTACCCGCAATTATTCTCGAAGCATGCCGCCCGGCTCAATACCAGGCTCTTGCAGCAGCTGTGGGCCTGGCTGCATACGGCCGAGGGCGCGCTCGTGTGTGCGACGCTGCTGGGCCACGCACTGCTGCACCTGGCGCTGCCGCTGTTCATGCCGCTCCCGTACTTCTCGGAGCTGAGCGCGCACGACGGGCGATCGTACTATGCGCTGGCCTACGACCCGGTTCCCGCGCAGCCGGCCTACTCGCTGATGCGCTACAAGCGCGTGCTGTTCGCGCTGGCGGCGCGCGCCGCCTGGCCGTGGGACGCGCACATCGGCTTCGCGCTGATTGGCATTGCCGCAGCGGCGATGGCGAACCTGTTCGTGTACCGCATTCTCGCGCGCTACACCCAGCAGCCGCTGCGCCCGGCGCTGCTGTTTGCCTGCTCGCCGTACCTGTTCGCCGCGGCGCACCTGGCCCTGCCCGACCCGGTGAGCGTGGCGCTGACGCTGGCGGCGCTGTATGCGCTGTTGGAAGGCCGCTTCGGCCGGCTGGTGCTCTACAGCGCCCTCGCGCTGCTGTTTAAGGAAGTTGCGGCTACGGCCGTGCTGGCGCTGGCGGTGCTCGCGTACGGCCGCTGGGGCTGGCGCCGCGCCGCCACCTACCTGGCTCTGTGCGGATTGCCCGTGCTGGGCGTGGTGGCGGTGTACGGCCAGGCGTGGGGACAGTGGCAGTGGTACCTGCTCGAAAGCCGCTCGACGATCGTGCCCGCGCCGATCACCCTGGTTTGGCTGATCGCCAGCGCGGCGTCGCCGGCGATCGTGCGGCTCGATAGCGCGATCAACCTTGGAATTCTCGCCCTGCTGGCGTGGGCGCTCTGGCGGCTGCGCTCGATCGACCGGCGGCTGCTGGTGTACTCGCTGATTGTCGTCGTCCCGCTGCTGTTCCTCGACGAGCGGCAGTATCAATCCGATTTCGACATGGCCCGCCAGTATATGGCAGTGGCCCCGGCGCTGCTGGCCTTTGCCGGGCCGGCCAACCGCGCCGGCAGGTGGCTGTTTCAGGCACTGTTGGCTGGAATGATCGCCTACGGCATGTATTACATTCTTTCAATATCGACCTTCTTTGTCACGTATAAGCACGAAATCCTCAGCATGCTTACGTTGTTCTGGTAATGACTAGAACTTACGCAGTTGGCGCCTTCCGCCTTCGGCAGAGCGGTTCTATGCTCCGTATCGTGTGCGGTTTTCCGCGCTCCGCGCGGAAAACCGCACACAGAAGATGAACACGTCATGCTGCCGCAGGCTCAATCTCGTACCTGTAGGAAGCCGAAGCACGCAAGTGCGTAACTCCTAATAACAGTGGAAGTTTTGTAGATCGAACAGACATACTATGAAAATTGCCTTCATCGACTTCATATTCGATCGCAACGCGCCGATTGGCACAACTGGCCTCAGCGAAGTGGTGTGGTGCCTGGCCGGCCCGCTCGCCGAGATGGGCAACGAGGTGCACGTGATTGCGCCATACCAGCGCGCCGACTACCCGGCGCCGAATGTACACGTGCACACCTTCGAGCTGCCGATCATCAACTACCGCAATATTGTCGGCCATATCCTGATCGTCAAGCGCGCGATCGACGTCCTGCGCCAGTTCGGGCCTTTCGATGTCGTCCACGCGCCCGAGTACCTGTCTACCGCGCTGCTGTGCCGGCTCTACCCCGACGCCCCGGTGGTGCTCACCGAGCCGGGCAATATCTTCGAGCGCATCGCCAATGGCAACCCGTACGATATCGTCACGACCCAGGTGTACAAGTGGGCCGCCGCGACATCGGGCAAGCGCTGCGCCAGGGTGATCGCCACCAGCGCCGAGATGGCCGACTGGTGGCAGCGCAGCGGCGCCGACGAGGCGCGCATCGCGCGCATCGCGCTCGGCGTCGATCTCGATGGCTTTGCCCCGCTGCCCGAGGCGCGCGCGCAGCTGCGCTGGGAGGCCGGCCAGCAGCATATCTTGTTTGTCGCGCGGCTGTCGGTCGAAACCGGCGCCGACTACCTGCTGCGCGCGCTGCCGGCGGTGGCGCAGGCATTTCCCAATGTCCGGCTGCACGTGATCGGCAGCGGCGCGGCCGAGCCACGGCTGCGCCAGCTGGCCGGCGACCTGCAGATCGCCGAGCGCGTGACGTGGTATGGCTGGGTGCCGCTGCGCGACCTGGCGCGCTACTACTCGGCCGCCGATGTCATGGCCTTCCCAGGCACCAGCGGCGGCACGCCGCGCGTGATGCTCCAGGCCATGGCCTGCGGCACGCCGTTTGTCGGGTCGGCGATTGGCGGCATTGTCGACCATATCCAGCCGAACAGGACGGGCTGGCTCGTGCCGCCGCGCGATTTCCACGCGCTTGCGCGCATCATCGTCGAGATACTGACCCAGACCGATTGCGCCCGCCAGGTGGCCGCTCAGGCGCAGGCATACGTGCACAGCCTGCACTGGCGCACGATCGCGCAGCATGTGTATGAAGATGTGTATCTGAAGATCTCGCCCTGATCGGGCTTTCGCATGTGGCTGCCCGCCCATATGATAAGGCACACCATGACGCATCAAGTCTTACGCATCGCATTTGTCGATTATGTTGTCGATCCCAAGCACCCCGGCCTCACCGGGCTGTCGGATGTGGTATGGGATATGGCAAGCGAGCTGATCAATCAGGGCCACGAGGTGCACATCGTTGCTTCGTACCATACCCAGCACTACCCCGACCCGCGCGTGATCGTACATAACTTCCCTACGCCGCCGATCGGGTACCGCAATATTGTCGGCCACCTGATGATCCTTGGCCGCGCCGCCGTATACCTGCGGCAGATCAACCCGGATATTATCCACGCGCCCGAGTATGTTTCCACTGCGGTATTTGCCACTCTTGGCCTCAAGGCGCCGCTGGTGCTGACGGTGCCGGGAAATATTTACCAGCGCATACGCCAGGGCCACGGCTACGACTGGCACTTTGTGCAGGTGCTGAAGTGGGCCGCGCGCACGTCGGCACGCCACTGCGCCAGCGTGATCGCGATCAGCCAGGAGATGAAGTACTGGTGGGAGCGCACCGGCAGCGCCCCCGAGCGCACCCCCTGGATCCCGTATGGCGTCAGCCCTGCGCGCTTTTCGCCGCAGTCGGGCGCACGCGCGCGCCTGCACATCGCCGATAGCGCGCAGCTGCTGCTGTATGTCGGGCGCTTCTCGCGCGAGAAAGGCCTGCTCGACCTGCTCGACGCAGTAAGCCAGATACGCGACCGGATTCCCGGCTGGGCGCCGCGGATTGTGCTGGTTGGCGGCGGCCCGCAAGAGGCCGAGATCCGTGGGCGCGTCCAAGCGCTCGAGCTTGAGCCGATCGTTCAGATGCGCGGCTGGGTGCTGCAGGACGAGCTGAAGTGGTGGTATTCGGCGGCCGACGCGCTGCTGATGCCAAGCTGGAACGAGCCGCTGGGGCGCGTGATGCTGGAGGCCATGCTGTGCGGCACGCCGGTGATCGCGTCGGCCACCGAGGGGCCAAACGATCACATCCGCGATAGCGCGACCGGCTTCTTGTTCCCGCCCCACAATGTCGAGCAGCTCGCGGGCATCCTTGAGCATGTGGCAACTCACCGCGAGGTGCTGAGAAACATGCGCCGCGCGACCCTGGAGTACGCCAGCGAACGGCTGATCTGGCCGAAGATTGTCGAGCGCATTGTGCAAGAGGTATACGAGCCGATCGTATGCCAGAGCATGCACATGACGATATAGAGGTACCCACGCTATGGCAACAGACCAACGCCAGCTGATCGTTGATCACTACAATCGCCACAGCCAGCTGATGCAGAATCAGCCGTGGTTTTACGACTGGATTATCGACGCGCTTCAGCAGGCGCGCCTCGCGCGCGACGCGGCGATCTGCGATGTTGGCTGTGGCACCGGCGCGCTGCTAGCGCAGCTGCACGGCCGTGGCTATACCAACCTGAGCGGCACCGACTTCGCGCCTGCATGCGTGGAGCTGGCGCGCCAGCAGCTGCCATGCGCGCGCTTCTCGGTGCACGACATCGAGCAGCGGCCGCTGCCCGAGCAGTACGACTTAATTACGCTCACCGGCGTGATCGATTTTGTGGCCGATCCAGCCGCCGCCCTGCGCAATCTGCGCGCGTCGCTCAAGCCGGGCGGGCTGCTGCTGTTCAATATTCGTAATCGCATGGCCTACTGGCCGCTCTACTACCTGCGTGGCCTGGCGGCGCGCCTCCCCAACGAGCGGCTGCGGCACTGGTTTTTGTGGTTTACAACGCCGCTGGGCATGCGCCGCAGCGATCAGCCGTACGAGCGCGTGTATGCGCCGCCCGAAACGCGGCGGCTGGCTGGCCAGGCGGGGCTGCGCGTGGTTGCCGAGCACGGCTACCAGTGGCTGCCCATGCTCTGGATCCCCGAATTCCCGCGCTGGATCGGCCTGATGCGCCGCCTGGATCGCTGGTCGAGCCATCTTCCGGGCAAGCAGCGCTACTACTACTATGTCTTCGTGTGCGGCGTTGAGCCGGAGCCGCAGGGGCTGGCGCCATGAGTAGAGCGACGCTCGCCGGGAAGGCCAGGCTCTCGAGTGTATCGTCGAAAGTAGCCGGCGTGACGCTCGCCAATCTGGCGATCACCGTGCTGAACATCGTTGCCGGCGTGGTGGTGGCGCGCTCATTCGCGCTCGCCGACTACGGCCAGCTTTCGTATTTCGTGAATGTGTTTGGCTCGCTGCGGCTGCTTGGCTCGCTCGGCCTCACCAGCCAGGTTTCGTTTGCGCTGGCGCAGGCGCGCGGCCGCGACGAGCCGTATGCCGCGCTGTTCTACCAGCTGCTGAAGCTGCGCGTCGCTACGCTCGGCGCGGTGATGCTGGCCCTCGGCGGCGTGGGGCTGGCGCGCGGCGATCAGGCGCTGCTGCTGGCCA
>CALLYN010000733.1 GCA_937858455.1 uncultured Kouleothrix sp. | reverse complement strand
GTGGGATCGCGAGCAGACCCACCAGTCGCTGCGGCCCGAGCTGCTGGAAGAAACCCACGAGGTGCTCGAGGCGCTCGACGCCGGCGATGCCGATGGGCTGGCCGAGGAGCTGGGCGACGTGCTGCTGAACGTGCTGATGCACGCCGAGATGGCCCGCCAGGCCGGCGAGTTCGACAGCGGCGATGTGTACGAGCATGTCGCCTCGAAGCTGATCCGCCGCCACCCGCACGTCTTTGGCGATGTGAGTGTTTCGGGGAGCGGCGAGGTGCTGGCCAACTGGGAGGCGATCAAGCAGGCCGAGCGCGCCGCTGGCGGAAAAGCGCCGCGCGGCTTTTTCGACGGCATCCCCGCCAGCTTGCCCGCGCTCATGGCCGCGCAAGAGACGATCCGCAAAGCCGCAAAGGCTGGCTTCGACTCGGACGATATGCAGTGGATCTGGGATAAGCTGCACGAGGAGATCGACGAGGTGCGCGCGGCCGCATTTGCCGAGCCGTACCCCGACGCTGCGGCGCGCGCCGCGCGGGTCGAGGAAGAGCTGGGCGACCTGCTGCTGGCTACCGCCAAGCTGAGCTACCAGCTTAAGGCCGACGCCGAGAGCGCGCTGCGCGCCGCTGGCGCCAAGTTCCGCCGCCGCTTCGCGCGCGTACAGCAGATCCTGGAGCAGCAAGGCCGCGAGCTGCCGGCCCTCGACGACGGCGAGAAAGAGGCCGTGTGGCAGCAGGCCAAGCGCCTCGCCGAATAGCGGCCGGCGGATCCGCGCGCTCGGCGCGGCCAATTTGCCACCTACGGGCGAGGTATATCGCGCCCCTACTCGATTGAAGCATGCCAAAACCACCGATCGAGATCTATATTGGCGATGTGGCGCAGATGCGCAAGCCACACCCGTGCGGCGGCGACACCTGGCGCGTCGTGCGGCTCGGCGCCGAGATCGGCATCCGCTGCCTGAAGTGCGGGCGCAAGGTGCTGCTGCCGCGCGCAACCTTCGAGCGCCGGGTTAAGCGCTTCGTCGAGCGCGGCAGCGCCACCGCCACGCCCGAAGAGTAGCTGGCGCCGGCGATCGAAACGCGGTATCATGGCCGCTGCGGCGCTGCTTGCGCTGCGCTTGTGCCATGAAGCCTAGAATGTATGCGGTCGCAATGCGCCGTGTCTCTGCCATTCTTGTGGTGCTCCTATGCCTGCTGCCCGGCTGGCTGGCCCTGCCTGGGCCGGCGCAGGCACAGGCGCCAGGCCCGCTGTACGTCGCCACGGTGCGCGGCACCGTCACCTCGGTGACGGTTGGCTACCTGCGGCGCGCGCTGCGCCTGGCCGAGGCCTCGAATGCCAGCGCGCTGCTGATCGAGCTTGGCAGCACCGGCGCGGTGCTGGGCGAAGCGCGCGTGTTCGCCGGCGAGATCGCCAGCGCGCGCGTGCCGGTGGTGGTATATGTTGCACCTGGCGGTACCGACGCCGGCGCGGCCGGGGCGCTGTTTCTGAGCGCCGCGCATATTGCTGCGCTCGCGCCCGATACGCGCTTTGGCAGCCCCACGCCGCTGACGCAGGTCGACACAGCGCTGACGCAGCAGACGCGCGACTTGGTGCTCGACAGCGTTGCCGATCAGCTGCGCGCCTGGAATGCCGCGCATGGCCGTAATACCGCCTGGGTCGATCAGGCGGTGCGCCAGGGTCTGGTGCTGAACAATCAGCAGGCCAGCGCGCTGCGGCCGCCGGCCGTCGATCTGGTGGCCGCCGACCGCGCCGAGCTGCTCACGCTACTCGAGGGCCGCCGCGTGTCGCTGAGCGATGGCCGCAGCGCCACGCTCGCCACGCTTGGCCGCCCGGTGAGCGAGGTTGCGCCCAGCGCCTGGGAGGCGCTGCGGCTGGCGCTGGCCGACCCGACGGTGGCGTTTGTGCTGCTGGTGCTGGGCGCGCTGGCGATCTGCCTGGAGTTCGCCGCGCCCGGCACCAGCGTGTTTGCCGGCATCGGCGCTGTGCTGCTGCTGGCCGCCGCGCTCGGGCTGCTGGTGCTGCCGCTGCACTGGTGGGCGCTGGCGCTGATGGTGCTGGCGCTTGGGCTGCTGGTAGCCGAGTTCGCCGCGCATACCCACGGCGCGCTGGCGGTAGCGGGGATTACGCTGATGGTGGTGAGCGCGCTGAACCTGGTAGACACGGCGCAGGCCCCCGGAGTGTTCATTGCGCTGTGGGTGGTGGTGCTGGTGGGGCTGGCGCTGGCGAGCCTTGCCGCGTTTGGCGCCTGGCTAGCGCTGCGCAGCCGGAATCGGCCCGCCGCCACCGGCCAGGAGACGATGATTGGCAAGCTGGCCGAGGTGCGCCAGCGCCTCGATCCCGACGGCATGGTGTTTATCGAGGGCGCGCTCTGGCGCGCAGTGCTCGAAGATGGCGCCGCCGAGCCGGGCGATTGGGTGCGGGTGGTGTCGATACACGAGCTGCGACTGATCGTTCGCCGGCTCGATAGCATAAGGCCGCCGCGCAGTGCGGAATCTGCCTGAGTGGCGTGCATTTAATAGAGCGTAGGAGTTACGCAGTTGCGCTCTTCGGCTTCCTCAAGCGGCGAGATTGTAGCCTGCGGCAGCACGGTACTTTTCGATCATCGTGTGTCGATTTTCCGCGCGCAGCGCGGAAAATCGACACGTCCAAAAGGACGAAGGTTGAGCACGCCAACTGCGTAAGTTCAATGTGGATGAGCGCTCTATAGGTGAAAGGAAACACTGATGAATGGTGGTATCCTGCTGCTGTGCCTGGCAGTGATTCTGTTTTTCGTGCTGATGCTGGTGCTGTCGGCGATCAAGATTGTGCCCGAGTACGAGCGCGGCGTGGTGTTCCGGCTGGGCCGCCTGGTTGGCCCGCGTGGGCCGGGGCTGTTCTTCCTGGTGCCGATCTTCGAGCGTATGGTGCGCGTCGACACGCGCGTGATCACCATGGATGTGCCGGCGCAAGAGGTCATCACGCTCGACAATGTCACGATCAAGGTCAACGCGGTGCTGTACTTCATGGTCGTGAACCCGAGCCTGGCGGTGGTGAAGGTGATGGACTACATTCGCGCCACCATGCAGATCGCCCAGACGACCCTGCGCAGCGCGGTTGGCCAGGTCGATCTCGATACGCTGCTGGCGCATCGCGAAGAGCTGAACAGCCGGCTCCAGAAGATCATCGACGAGCAGACCGAGCCGTGGGGCGTGAAGGTGACGATCGTCGAGGTAAAGGATGTGGAGCTGCCCCAGAGCATGCAGCGCGCTATGGCCAAGCAGGCCGAGGCCGAGCGCGAGAAGCGCGCCAAGATCATCCACGCCGCCGGCGAGTTCGAGGCCTCGCAAAAGCTGGCCGAGGCCGCCGACGTGATCGCGCGCGAGCCGGTGACGCTGCAGCTGCGCTACCTGCAAACCCTCACCGAGATCGCCGTCGAGAAAAACAGCACGATTATCTTCCCGCTGCCGGTCGATACGATCAAGGTGTTTACCGATATGGCCGCGTACGCCGGCATTAATGGCTCGCCGGGCAACCGCCCTTCCGCGCCGCAGCCGCCGCCCGAGCCGCAACCCTCCACCACGCGCCGTCTCGAGAGCTAATCGCACATCCGGCTGATCAGGCGCAGTATGTGGGGGTTCGGGGCGGCTTTGTCGTCCCCCGAAAGTTCTTGCTGCGATGCCCTGCCGGCTTCGTCGGGCTGGGATCGCAGCAAGAAAGCGATCAAACGGAATTGTTCTAATCGGTACGCTCGCGAAACGCACGGCGCCGGGGCAGCAAAGCTGACCCGGCGCCGTGCGCTTATGCCTCATGGCGTGTGCTTTGCCCCAAATGCTGGCCTCGCTCTCGCCGTGCGAGAGCGAGGCCAGCAGAACCAACCTGGCTATAACCCGACTACTGACTCAAGCCAGCGTAGCGGGTAGAGGACGGTGTCCCACCCGCTCTCGGTCGTCGCCGAGCTGCTCGCAGCAGTGTCGAGCGGCGCGTTGGCTGTTTTAGGCGTGCGCGTGGGCGTGGCAGTGCGCGTAGGCGTGCGCGTGCGCGTGGGTGTGGCCGTGCGCGTCGCCGTGCGCGTGGGCGTGGCCGTGCGCGTCGGCGTTGGCGCGCAGGTCGTCTGGCTCAGCAGGAAGCTGTACTTTTCTTGCGACTGGCCGCTCGGCCGCGCGGCTACCTTGATCGTCTTGCTAGCGTTGAAGTTGCTCACCACCACGCTGAACACGTCGGAGGCGCCGCTCTTGAACGTGCTGAACTTCGGCTCAAAGCGGATGCTGGTGAAGCCGGGGTTGCCGCTCGAGCTCGTCCAGACCGCCTTGTAGCTGCCCAGGCTGCCAACGTAGGTGCCGCTGTCGGCCGGCGCGACGCGCGTGAAGCCGTCAGTTCCGATCGCAACGTAGCTCAGCGACTGGCTGCACTTGTTGGTGACGCGGAAGGTGATCGTCGTCTTGCCGTTGATGTCGGTTGAGTAGCCCAGGTACTCGAAGACGAAGCACTTTCCTTCAAGCTTGCACGTCATCGGGTTCGGCGTAGTTGTAGTGGTCGAGGTCGCGGTCGGCGTGTTGGTCGACACCGCCGTGCTGGTTGCGGTCGAGGTCGCGGTCGGCGTGTTGGTCGACACCGCCGTGCTGGTCGCGGTCGATGTCGCGGTCGGCGTGTTGGTCGACACCGCCGTGTTGGTCGC
>CALLYN010000732.1 GCA_937858455.1 uncultured Kouleothrix sp. | reverse complement strand
CCCACAGCAGGCCCTCGCCGGGCGGCAGGCCCTCTTTCTCGCGCACCTCGGCGTCCGAGCGCTCGTAGATGCCGCGCGGGCGCGCCAGCTCGGCCAGCAGCCCCGCCACCATGTCGGCGCGCGCGGCCATGCCCTGCGTCAGCAGCTGCACCACCAGGTAGGCGCCATAGCGGTCGACGATCAGGCCGGGCAGGCCATCCGACTCGGCGAACACCAGCCGGCAGGCGATGTCGTCGCCGGTGTAGCCGAGCCACTCGCGCGCGGCGATCGCGCGCGCCAGGCGGCGCCGCAGCAGCGCCTCGTCGATCGGCTCGTCGGCGTCCCAGCTGAACAGGCGCGCGCGGATCTGCGAGCCGCTGCTCCAGGTGCCGCGCGCAAGCCACTCGCCGCTCGCAGCGCACACTTCCACCGCGTCGCCGCGGCCGACATAGCCCTGCACGCGCGCGATCGCCCCCGAGAAGATCCAGGGGTGGCGCTGCTGCACCGGACGTTCTTTGCCTGGGTTGAGCGTGATTGTCGCCATAGCTCTCTGCACACTGAGGCCGCACGGCGCTAACTGTAACACAGCGCTAGGGCACGGTCAAGACACATCGGCGCTCACAGGTGCTCCCAGTCGAGCACAATCTTGCCGGCCTTGCCCGAGCGCATCAGCTCGAAGGCGGTCTCGTACTCGCTGTAGGGCATGCGGTGCGAGATCACCGGCGCGATGTCGAGCCCCGACTGCACCATCGCGGTCATCTTATACCAGGTCTCGAACATCTCGCGGCCGTAGATGCCCTTGAGCGTCAGGCCGTTGAACACCACGGTATTCCAGTCGATTGCCGCCGGGCCTGGCATAATACCGAGCATGGCGATCTTGCCGCCGTGGCACATGCTGCCAAGCATATCGTTCAGCGCCGCTGGGCTGCCCGACATCTCGAGGCCCACGTCGAAGCCTTCTTTCATGCCCAGCTCGGCCATGGCGTCGCCGAGCGTGCGCTCGTTCACGTTGATCGTCAGCGTCGCGCCCATGCGCGCGGCCAGCGCCAGCCGGTCGGGGTTCACGTCGGTCACCACCACGTAGCGCGCGCCAACGTGCTTGGCCACGGCCGTGGCCATGGCGCCAATCGGCCCGGCGCCGGTGATCAGCACGTCTTCGCCAACCAGGTTGAACGACAGCGCGGTGTGCACGGCGTTGCCGAACGGGTCGAAGCACGAGAGGATCTCGAGCGGGATGCTGGGGTCGCAGTGCCAGACATTCGCCACCGGGATGGTGATGAACTGGGCGAACGCGCCGTTGCGGTTCACGCCTACGCCCTGCGTGTTTGGGCACAGGTGCCGCCGGCCGGCCAGGCAGTTACGGCAGCCGCCGCACACAATATGGCCCTCGCCCACCACCAGCTCGCCCGGCCGGTGGTCGGCCACATTGGCGCCAACCGCGTCGATCACGCCTACGTACTCGTGGCCGATCGTCATGGGCGTCTTGATCGTCTTCTGCGCCCATGCGTCCCAATTGTAGATATGCAGGTCGGTGCCGCAGATCGAGGTGCGCAGCACCCTGATGCGCACGTCGTTCGGGCCGACCTCGGGCACCGGCACCTGCTCGAGCCAGAGGCCCTGCTCGGGTAGTTTCTTCACCAGCGCAGGCATGGTCGTCATCGCGTCCTCGCTTTGTGTATCTATCGCCGCAGCGTCGCGTCGCTGCCGCAGATCATACGGCATGATCGGACGCTTGCGCAAACGCCGGCAGAGCGGTTCTCTTTTTCAATCGTGTGCGGTTTTTCCCGCGCGTAGCGCGGGCAAAACCGCACACAGAAGATGAACACGTACCATTCTTTATGCGATGGCCCGCCTGGCGAAGCCAGGCGGGCCATCGCATAAAAAGAGATCAACGGGAAGCTAGCCCGCCTTGGCCGCGTCGGCCCAGAACGCCTCGACCTTGGCCCTGAGCAGCGCGTGCTCGGGCTTTTCGAGCCGCGGGTCTTCGGCCAGGATCTTCTGAGCTTCGAGGTTTGCGGCGTGCAGCAGGCGCGTGTCGGCCAGCTGGGCCACCTTCAGGTCGGGCGTGCCGCTCTGGCGCGTGCCGAAGAACTCGCCGGGGCCGCGCAGCTGCAGGTCGATCTCGGCCAGCTTGAAGCCGTCGCGCGTGGCCTCCATGGCCTCGAGCCGCTGCCGCGTCACCTCGTTGTCTTTGTCGCTCACCAGCACGCAGTAGCTCTGGTGGATGCCGCGCCCGACGCGGCCGCGAAACTGGTGCAGCTGCGCCAGGCCGAAGCGGTCGGCGCCCTCGATCAGCATGGTGGTGGCGTTCGGCACGTCGATGCCCACCTCGATCACCGCAGTGGCCACCAGGATGTCGTACTCGTGGTTGCGGAACGACACCATGGCCTCGTCTTTGTCGCGCGGCAGCATCTTGCCGTGGATCAGCGTCACCCGCAGGTCGGGGAACACTTCGCCCTGCAATTTGGCGTACATCTCCTCGGCCGAGGGCAGGTCGACCTTCTCGCTCTCGTCGACCAGCGGGCACACCACGTAGGCCTGGCGGCCGCGGCTGATCTCGCGGCGCATGTGCTTGTAGGCTTTGTCGCGCTCGGGCGAGGTGATCCAGCGCGTCTTGATGTCTTGCCGGCCGGGCGGCAGCTCGTCGAGCACCGAGGTGTCGAGGTCGCCGTAGATCGTCATGGTCAGCGTGCGCGGGATGGGCGTGGCGGTCATCACCAGCATGTGTGGGTTGAAGCCTTTGTTCTTCAGCCGCTGGCGCTGCTCGACGCCGAAGCGATGCTGCTCATCCACCACCACCAGGCCAAGCTGGGCGTACTGCACGCTCTCGGTGATCAGCGCGTGCGTGCCGACGATCAGGTCGACATCGCCCTTGGCGATGCCTTCGAGTACGCGGCGGCGCTCTTTCGCGCCGAGGCTGCCCGTCAGCAGCGCCACGCGCACGCCTGCGCCGTCGAGGTCGTCTTCGGGCACCATGTCGAGCAGGCGCTTCAGCTCGTCGATCTCGGCCTGGTGCGCCTGGGCCTTGGCGTCGGCCGGCTGGGCGGCCTCGGCCTGGGCTGCGCGCGGCACGCGCACCTTGCTCAGCAGCGCGCGCAGCCCCTTGTAGTGCTGCTCGGCCAGGATCTCGGTCGGCGCCATGATCGCGGCCTGAAAGCCATTCGCCACCGCCTGGAGCGCCGTAGCCGCCGCCACGGCGGTTTTGCCGCTGCCTACATCGCCCTGCAGCAGGCGCGCCATCGGCACCGGCCGCGCGACGTCGGCGAAGATCTCTTCGAGCGCCCGCACCTGCGCGCCGGTCAGGTCGAACGGCAGCTTCGACAAAAACTCCTCGTGCACACGCTCGTTGAAGCTCATGGCGTAGCCGTGCTCGCCCTGCCACAGCAGTTTGCGCTGCAGCACGCCCAGCTGGATGAACAGGAACTCGTCGAAGCCCAGCCGCCGCCGCGCGTGCTCGAGCTGCGCCTTGTCGGCCGGGAAGTGGATCTGCGCCAGCGCCTCGCCCAGCGGCGGCAGCCCGGCGCGCTCGCGCACTTTGGCGGGTAGGTAGTCGGCCACCAGCGGCGCCGCGCGGTCGACCACGCGCTTGATGATCGTGCGGGCGTTGCGCTCGTACAGCCCTTTGGTGAGCGGGTGAACCGGCACCAGCCGGCCGGTGTGGATCAGCTCGTCGTCGCTATACGGCTCCCAGTCGGGCCCAGTCATCTGGCGCAGGCCCTGAAACGAGTCGATCTTGCCGCTCAGCACGATCCGCGCGCCGATGCTGAACTGCTTGGCCAGCCAGGGCTGGCGGAAGAACACGACCTTGAGGTTGCCGCTCTGGTCGCCCACCAGCAGCTCGATGCCGCTCATGCCGCTGCGTGTGCCAAAGGTGCGGATGTCGACGACCGACGCCACCACGGTTTCGGTCGAGCCCACCTGCAGGTCGGCGATCTGCTTCTGCGAGGTGAAGTCGTCGTAGCGGTGCGGGAAGTGGTACAGCATGTCGTACACGTTGCGCACGCCCAGGCGCTTGAACGACTGCGCGGTAACTTTGCCGATGCCCGCCAGCTGGTCGAGCGGCGTGTCGAGCGTCAGCGGCTTGGCTTCGGCCGGCGCTGCGGCTTGGGGCTTGGCGGCAGCGGTTTGCGGCGCGCGTGGCTCGCCGGTCTCGGCTTTCTGAGTGGGCCGGAACAGCTCGCGCAGCGCCTCGATCGCGATGCCAATGCGCGCGCGGCGGGTAGTGGGGTCGAACATACCATAGCCCGCCAGCAGCTCGAGCGTCTGCTGCACTGGCGGGTGCGCCAGCGCGCCGTTGGCCTCGAGCCGCCAGCTTGTCAGAAAGCGCTCCAGGCCGCCGGGTGCGGCGCTGTCGTCGCAGCCGCGCTCTTGCTCGGCCCGCAGGATCTTGCCTAGCTGAATGATCTGCTCTCTGCCGTCCATGCTCAACTGCCGATTACTTCAGTAGGCCCGCCAGCCCCAGCGCGCCCGGCCCGGCGTGGGTGCCGAGTACGCCGCCGGCCTGCTCGACGAAGATCTGCCCGCGCGGCAGCAGCCCGGCTGCGGCGCACTGATCGGCCATCTGCTCGGCCGCGTCGCGCGTGGTGCTGTACAGCACCGCCAGCTGGTCGAACGCGCCGCGCTGCTGGGCCAGCTCGATCATGCGCGGCGGCACGCGTTTCCAGGTGCGCACCTGCTCGAGCGGGTGCACCTCCGAGAGCCGCACCTCCATGATCGGCTTGACGCTGAGCATGGTGCCGAGCAGCGCGCGCATGCGGCCGATCCGGCCGCCTTTCTCGAGGTAGCGCAGCGTCTCGAAGGCCACGAACAGCACCGTGCGGGTGCGCAGCTCTTCCAGCAGCGCGGTGGCCTGCTCGAGCGTGGCGCCGTCGCGCAGCGCCTCGGCGGCCTTCAGCACCAGGAAGCCCATCGACATAGTGACGGTGTAGCTGTCGACGCAGGCAATCCGCGCGCCCTCGACCAGCTGGGCAGCCTGGCGCGCGGCGTTGTAGGTGCCGCTCAGATCGCCGGCCAGGCTGATCGACAGGATCTCGTGGCCGGCCTCGGCCAGCGGCCGAAATGCCGACTCGAACATGCCCACCGAGGGCGCCGCAGTTTTGGGCGGCTCGGGGCTGGCTACCAGCCGGGCATAAAATTCGTCGCGTGTGAAGTCGATATCGTCGCGCAGCGTCTGGTCGCCAAACTGCGCCAGCACCGGCACCACCGTGATGTCATATTTCTGGTACAGCGCGCGCGGCAGGTCGGCGGTGCTGTCTACGACAATTTTGACCACTGGCTCCTCGTTGCTGGGCGGCGGGCGGCCCGCGCCGCCCGCCTGCTCAATCCATGCCTTCGAATACCGCCACGCCCATCGCGCCGGGGCCGAGGTGCGCGCCAATGCTCGGGCCAAACTGCATGATCTGCACCTGGTCGCGCGGGAAGATCGGGTCGACTTTCTCGAGCAGCTTCTCGACATCCTCGGGCGTGGTGGCGTACAGCGCGATCACCTCCTGCACCTTCGGGAAGTCTTCGATAAACGTGTACAGCCCCTCGATCGCCTTGGCGCGCGTGCGCGTGCGCTCGTACGGCACGATCTCGCCCTCGTCGAGCAGCATCAGCGGCTTGATCCGCTGCATCGAGCCGAGCACGGCGGTGGCCAGCGAGAGCCGGCCGGTATGCTCGAGGTACTCGATCGTATCGACGAAGAACACCACGTGGCAGTGCTGCATCAGGTTGTTGATCAGCTGGGCGATCTCGGCCGGGCTGGCGCCGTCGCGCACCGCGCGGGCCGCGTGCGACACCACCAGGCCCAGGCCCATCGAGGCCAGCTTGGTGTCGATCACCTCGATGCGCGTGGCCGAGGCCGGCAGCCGCGCGCGGGCCTGCTGCGCCGAGCGGCACGTCGAGCCGAGCCGGCCCGAGAGGTGCAGCGAGAAAATATACTCGTACTCGGGGGTGAGCCGCCGGTACAGCTGCTCGAACACCACCGGCGGCGGCGCCGAGGTGGTGGCCTTGATCCGTCCCTCTTGCATCCACTGGTAGAACTGGTCGTTGGTGATGTCGAGCCCGGCCCGAAAGGTCTGCTCGCCGACGTGCAGGTACATCGGCACAACCTCGATCCCCAGCTCGTGCGCCAGGCCGAGGGGAATATCGGCGGTGCTGTCGGTTACGATCTTGATGCCGGCCATGGCGCTGGCCTCCCTCCAACAGAATGAGGATACTCCGCAAGTCATGTATTGTACCGCAATCGCGCGGTTGCGGTGCTATTCGGCCGAGATAATATACTCGTACAGCGGCTGGCCGCCGTTCTGCAGCTCGACCTCGAGATCGGGGTAGTTCGAGCGCACGCGCTCGGCCAGCGTTTCGGCCGCGTCGTCGGCCACGCCGGCGCCGTAGTACACCGTCACGATCTCGCGCTCGCCCAGCTCCATGCGCTCGAGCAGGTCGTCGATCACCGCCAGCCGCTCGTCGCCGGCCACCACCAGGTCGCCGTCGAGCAGCCCGATTGTCTGGCCGGCGCGCACGCTCACGCCGTCGACGGCGGCGTCGCGCACGGCGGTGGTGATCTCGGCCGTCTGCACCTGCCCGGCCGCCGCGCTCATCGCCCGCACATTCGCCGCCAGGTCGGCCTGGTAGTTGAAGCCCAGCAGCGCCGCGATGCCCTGCGGCGCCGTTTTGGTCGGCAGCACTTCGACGCGCTTGTCGGTGAGGCTGGCCGTCTGGCGCGCGGCCATGATCACATTGCCGTTGTTCGGCAGCACGATCACGTCGCGCTGCGGCAGCTCGCCGATCGCCGCGAGCAGGTCTTCGGTGCTGGGGTTCATGGTCTGCCCGCCGCCGACGATCGCGCCGGCGTGGAGGTTGCGGAACAGCGTGGCGAAGCCCGGGCCGGGCGCCACCGCCACCACGCCCACCCGAGTTTCGAGCGCAGGCGCGGCGCTGCCGGGCCGGGCGGCCTGGTGCAGCTGCTCGCGCTGCACGTCCATGTTGGCGATCTCGATCTGCTCGAGCGCGCCAAAGTCGATCGCATAGTTCAGCGCGTCGCCGGGGCGCAGCAGGTGAATATGCACCTTGATCAGCTGCTCGTCGCCGACGATCACCGCCGACTGGCCCATGGCTGCGAGCGTGCTGCGGATCTGCTCGTAGGGCATCGCGCTGCCGCGCAGAATGAAGTTGGTGCAGTAGCCAAAATCATCGGGGCCGTGGATGTCGTCGAAGGCCATGGCCGCGGCCGGCCGCGCCGAGTGGTACTCAACCGTCTCGCCGCGGGCGTAGCGCAGCATGCCCTCGAAGATCAGAAACAGCCCCTCGCCGCCCGAGTCGACGACGCCGGCGTCGCGCAGGGTCTTCAGCAGCGTGGGCGTGCGGTCGACCGAGGCGCGCGCGCCGTGCGCCGCCGCCGCCAGTACCGCCAGCAGGTTTGCCTGCGGGTTGGCCAGCTCGGCGGTGGCGGCCTCGCTGGCCTCGCGCATCACCGTGAGCATGGTGCCTTCCACCGGCTTGAGCACGGCGCGGTAGGCTGCGGCGCTTGCCTGTGCCAGTGCGGCGGCCAGCTCGGGCGCGCCCATGTCGGCGTGGCCGGCCAGGCCCTGCGCCACGCCGCGCAGCACCTGCGAGAGAATAATGCCCGAGTTGCCGCGGCCGCGCATCATCGCCCAGTACTTCACGCGCTCGGCCACCGCCGCCACCGACGGCTCAGGCGCCACGTCTTTGATCGCGCCGCTGAGCGTGAGCGACATATTCGTGCCGGTGTCGCCGTCGGGCACCGGGAAGACATTCAGCGCGTTGACCTCGGCGGCGTGTTGCTCGAGCCAGCGCGCCGCTGCGGCCAGTGCCGCCAGAAGGTGCGGGCCATCCCAGCGCTGTGCCGCGCCCTGTGACGAATCCTCCACCGGATATCTCCAACAAAATTTTGAGCTTTACGTGTTGAGCTGAGAGCTGCGTAGCCCTATTCAACACTCAACACTCAAAACTATCAGTTTTTCAGCCCCTGCACGCGCACATTCACGCGCGCCACCGGCATGCCTAGCGCGCGCTCGACGGCGTAGCGCACATTTTCCTGCACATTGCGTGCGACCTCGGCGATGCGCATGCCGTACCCTACGATGATATACACATCGATCTCGACCCAATCATCGCCGATCCGCACATCTACGCCGCGGTGCGCGTCGCGCTGGTGCAGCACCTGCGCCACGCCCTCGCGAAATGTGTGTGGCGCCATTCCCACCACGCCATACGACTGCCCGACGCTGCTGGCCACGATCGAGGCGATCGCGCGCGGCGCGACTTCGATCGTTCCGGTGGGTAGCTGGCGCTGGTTTGGCGGCGTTCCTTGCTGGCTCATCCTGCCCTCTCGTTTGCCAACCGGCCCGGCATATGGTATATTCTACCTTCAGTGTTTCACAACAGCTTTGCGACGCTCGGCATCCGCCGAGGAGGTTATTCGACAATGGCAACCTGTCAGCTCTGCGGCAAAAAGCCGACGTTCGGCAACAATGTGAGCTTCTCGAAGCGGCACACCCGCCGCATGTGGCGGCCGAACATTCAGAAAACGACGCTCACACTTGACGGCGGCGTGTCGGTGCAGGTGAAGCTCTGCACTCAGTGCCTGCGCACCGTGAGCAAAACGCGCTAGTCGCGTCGAAGGCCCCACGAAGTCCGGCACCCGCCTTGGGTGTCGGTCTTTTTTTATGTACAGCCGCCGCAAGGCTAGGGCATTATAGCGGATGGGATCGTGCGGCGCAATACCCAATTTTGCACGAACGCTATGCTGGCGCGAGTTCCTTGGTGTGAGAAGCTGCCTAAAACTCGACGCGCGACTATGCCAGAATATAGCGCTCGATCGCCCACGCCACGCCGTCCTCGGCTACGTGC
>CALLYN010000731.1 GCA_937858455.1 uncultured Kouleothrix sp. | reverse complement strand
GCAGCCACTCGACCGGGCCGAGCCGCGCCAGCCGGCCCTGGTAGACGTGGCCGGCGGCGGCCTGGGCGGCTTGGTTCAAGCGCGCCAGGCCTGCGGCGTCGAGCAGCGCATTGCCCGCGAAAAACTGCTCGGATGGCGGCCCGCCCGAGGCGAGCGCAAGCGCGATCGGACGGCCCTCGAATGCCGGCAGCAGCAGCTCGGCCAGGCTGCGCCTGCCCAAGTAGAGCCGCCCGCCATCGGGCGGCTGCGGCGCCCCGCCAATAAACGTGATGCCAAGATCGTGCGCGGCGCGCGCGAGCGCGTCGAACTGTGTCTGCGGCTGTGCCATAGCGCCTCCTTTTGCTGGCCCGCTAGCGGCGGGGTAGCAAGCGCTATGCCGGGGTGCCGTGGCTAGCGCCGCTGCGCTTTCTCCCAGAGCGGGCGCTCGTCGGGCGTGCCGACGCCGAAGGCAGCGTGCGCGCTCACAATGTAGGCAGCCACCACCAGGTGATAGGCCAGTAGCGCGATAATGCCGAACACTGCGATCGCGCCGGGGTTGGCGCGTGCGGCGAGCTGTGGCAGCGCCCGCCCCAGCGCGTTGCCAAGTGCGGACGCCTGGCTCAGCGCCAGGCCGCATAGCGCGGCGCCGCACAGCGTCAGCAGCAGGTTCGCCCACCAGGCCCACTTCAGCAGCTCCCAGAAGCCCCAGTTGATCCATAGCGCCAGCAGCGCCGCCACCAGGCCGAGCGCGCACAGCCCGAAAAGCCGGCTGGGCTCCACGCTCACGCGCATCAGCAACCAGATCTGGGCTATTGCAAGCAGCAGCCCGGCCAGGCTGCCCAGCACGCCCAAACCCGCGAAAAAGGCTACGCCAGCCGGCCGCGCCGGCTTGGCCGGCCGCAGCTGCACGCCAAGGCCACGGTATGACGACATCGCTACGCTCCTTTCGATCAGGTGGGCGCATTATAGCAAAGCGCATCGTGATGCGGCAAATAACAGTCTGTTCATCGCGCGGCGCGCCGGTATGGTATGGTATAATCGCGGAATGAGCTACCTCCCAACCCGACGACTGCTGCTGGCCAGTGTAGCGCTGGCCGTTCTGACGCTGGCGATCCTTGCCGCGTGCGCGCTCGATCCCACCGCCGAGCCGACCCCGACGCCCCCGCCGCCCACCAGCACGCCGCTGCCGCGCGGCGGCAACCTGACGATCCGCATGGCCGCCGACGTGCCCGAGTTGCGCCCTTGGCAGCCCCGCAGCCGCGCCGAAGAGCAGATCAGCGGGCTGCTCTACAGCGGCCTCACGCGGCTCGACGCCAAGCTGCAGCCGCAGCCCGACCTTGCCAACGGCTGGGATGCCGCGCCCGATGGCCGGCTGATCACCTTTACGCTGCGCACCGACGTGACATGGCACGACGGCCGGCCGCTCAGCGCCGAGGACGTGGCCTACACGCTCGGCGCGCTGCGCGAGCTTTCGCCCACCACCGCGCTGCTGGCCGACCTGCGGCGGATCGACCAGATCGCCACGCCGACCACCAGCACCGTGGTGCTGTCGCTCACCGAGCGCTATGCGCCGATCTTCGCCGAGCTGGCCGTGCCGATTTTGCCGAAGCACCTGCTGCTTGGCAAAGACATCGCCACGCTGAACTTTTGGGATGCCCCAGTGGGCAGCGGCCCATTCCGATTTGCCGAGCACAAGGCCGGCGCGTCGGTGACACTCGAGGCGAACCCGCGCTTCTACCGCGGCGCGCCGCTGCTCGATCGGGTGGCATTTGTGGTGGCCGACGCGGATGTGGCGGTGTCGGCGCTGAAGGATGGCCGGCTATCGCTGGCCGAGCTGCCGTGGGCGCAGGGCCGCGCGATCAGCCAGACGCTGCCGGGGCTGCAGGCCGGCGCATACCCCGAGAACGGCTACTACTTCCTGGCCTTCAACATGCGCCAGAATCGCCTGTTCGCCGATCCACGGCTGCGCGAGGCGCTGGCAGGCGCGCTCGACATGCCCGCGCTGGTGAGTGTCGCCACCGCCGGCCAGGGCCAGCCGATCGCCACCAGCATCGCGCCAGGCAGCTGGGCCGATGGCGTGCCGGCGCCTACCAGCACGCTCGACCTTGCGCGCGCGGGCACGCTGCTCGACGAGGCCGGCTGGAAGCTGCCCGACGGCGCGGCGATCCGCCAGCAGGGCGGCGTGACGCTGACGGTGCAGCTGTTCGTGCGTGGCGACGACGAGCGGCGCCTCAGGGCGGCCGAGCTGATCGCCGCGGCCGCGCGCCAGATCGGCATGAACATCGACGTGCAGCGCGCCGACTTCGCCAGTGTGATCAAGTCGAAATACGCGCCGCCGTACGATTTCGACCTGCTGCTAGGCAGCTGGAGCAATGGCGCGGGCGACCCCGACTTCGCCGATTACGCCTTCTACGACCCCGACGACTTCGCGCTGTTCCACAGCAGCCAGATCAACCAGGGCGTGGCGGATACGCGCGCCGTGCTGAATATTGGCGGCTTCGCCGACCCAGCCTACGACAACCAGGCCGCCGCAGCGCGCCAGCTCTACGACCCGGCCGAGCGCCTCAAGGCGATCGAGCAGGCGCAGGCGCGGATTGTCGCGGCGCGGCCGTACCTGTTCCTGTGGGCCGACCGCATCCCGGTGGCGTTGGGCGCGCGCGTGGTGTCGCTCGACGGCGCGGTGGATCTGAATACGCCAATGTACCTGTGGAATATCGAGCGGTGGTATCTGCGGAAGTGATTGGCTACGCTGTGGGGAGCCGAGGTAATGTGGTGGTGCGGTGGCGGCGGTATATACTCAAGCATCTTTGAGTGCGATTTTCTGCGCGTAGCGCGGGAAATCGCACTCAAAACAAACAGGTACCGCTAATTGGCTACTGGCGAGGCGCCCTCGTATCCCATCTTGATCCAGCCCTTCTTGATCGCGTAGATCACCGCCATGGTGCGGTCGTTGACCTGCAGCTTCGACAGAATCGAAGTGATGTGGTTCTTGACGGTTTGCCCGCTGATCGACAGCTCGTTGGCGATCTCTTTGTTTGAAAGGCCGCGCGCGATGCAGTCGAGAATTTCGATCTCGCGCGAGGTGAGCGGCGCAAACAGCGCCGAGGTCTGCTCATCTTCGCTTGAGGCCAGCTCGCGGAATTGGTGGAGCACGCGCGTAGCCACGTGCGGCTTAGCCAGCACGCTTTCGTTGATCAGGTAGCGCCCGCGCGATACATCGCGGATCATATTGATCAGCGCGTTCGGGTGTACGTCTTTCGACGAGTACGCTGCCGCGCCGACCTTGATCGCCTGGAAGAGCTGCTCGTCGTCTTCGTAGACACTCAGCACGATCATGGCGATGCGCGGGTCGCGCCGTTTGATCACCCGCGCCACCTCGAGGCCGTTCAGGCCGGGCAGGTTGATGTCGACGAGCACGACATCGGGCAGCAGGCGCTCGGCCAGCTTGATCGCTTCCTGGCCGTTCTCGGCCTCGCCCACGACCTCCATGTCGCCCAGCTCTTCGAGACTCCAGCGGATGCCCTGGCGGAACAGCGGGTGATCGTCGATTATTAAAACACGCAGTCTTGCGGCCATGAGCTTTCCTTCGGCAGTGTGCGTTATGATCCATGAGCGAGCCAGATAGCTGCTCAGCCTCATAACCTAATGCTCAACACTTACAACTCGAGCGGTACGCTGACGGTGACTTCGGTGCCGTGGCCGGGGCTTGATGCGACGCTGAAACGCGCCCCTACCAGCTCGGCGCGCTCGCGCATGCTGGTAAGCCCCCAGTTGCTACGCCCGGCGCGCCGCGCGACCTCGTGTGGGTCGAAGCCTGGGCCTTCGTCGCGGATTGACAGCAGCAGCCGATTGGCCTGAACCGCCAGTCGCACCGCCACCGGCGCGCCGCGCGCGTATTTGTGGGCGTTCTGCAGCGCCTCCTGCACGATCCGGTACAGCACAATTTCGGTCTCGCGCGGCAGGCGCGGCAGAGCGTCGGCCTCGAGTGCGACTTTGGCGACGTATGCGTTGTTGTAGGTGCGAATATACTCGTGCAACGCCGCCGCAAGACCATGCTCGTCGAGCGCGCCGGGCCGCAGATCGGCGATAAAGCGCCGCACCTCTTGCAGGCCCTCGCGGGTGGCGTCGCGCAGGCGCGCGAGCAGAGTTACCAGCTTCTCGGCGCCAGATTGCTGGGCCAGCGTGTGGCCGTGCTCGATCAGCATCAGCGAGTTTGCCAGCACCTGCGCCGGCCCATCGTGCACCTCGCGCGCCAGGCGGATGCGCTCGTCTTCACGCCCCTGAACGATCTGCGACCGCAGCGCCAGCAGCCACGGATCGGCGCTATTTGCGTCTTCGGCATTGGTGAGCGAGCCGCTGCTCATCTCGATCTGGCGGATCAGCTGATCGAGCTGCTTCAGCGCGTGCTGGCTGGTGCGAACCTCGCGCTCGAGCGCTTCGTAGTGCGCGCGCCGCTCGAGCACCCGCTGCCCGAGCCCCCGCGCCACCGGTGCGCGCGACTGCGTGGCCGAGCGCTGCTGCATCAATACTTCGTCGAGCTGGCGCTCGGCCTGGCGCAGCGCCACGCCCAAGGCCGCACCGTTCTGGCGGGTGGCTTCGGCGAGGGCGCGCAGCCGTGCGAGCTGCTCGGCGACAATTTGGTGCGCTTCGCGCAGCACCGCCGGTTGTTCGGCGCTCAATCTACTGCCTCACTGCGCGGTTGCGATCGATCGGATGTGTAAAGTATAACACAGCGCTCCTGCCGCTACAAGACGCCTTGCGAGCGTGCTATAATCAAGAACGTGACAGTTTCGCAATTTTTGTACATGCTACAGGCTATCGTATGCACCCCGCCGGCCGCCGCCCAAGCCGCCCCGCAGCGCGCCGTACAACGCGTATCAATGCGCCAGGAGTGTTGCTCGTGGCAGGACGTAAATGAACGATTCGCATAACACCAACCACTACGACTGCATTGTCGTCGGCGGCCGGCCGGCCGGCGCGACGCTCGCGGCGCGCCTGGGCCAGCAGGGCTTGCGCGTGCTGCTGCTCGAGCGCGCCGTGCTGCCAAGCCCGCCCGCCGCCTCGTCGCCGGTGATCTACCCGGCAACCATGCGCCTGCTCGACGAGATCGGCGCCGACGAGGCCGAGTACGCGCGCGGCACGCCGCGCCTGCGGCGCTTTGTGGCCGAGGTGCGCGAGGATTTTCGTTTCACTGCGGCGGTGCCGAGCCTGTTCGGACGCGATTACATCTATGCGATCGACCGGGCGCGCTTTGACGCGGCGCTATGGCGCACGGCCGCCGGCCAGCCGGGCGTGGTGGCCCACGACGGCGCGAGCGTCACCGACCTGCTGCGCGACGGCGAGCGCGTAACCGGCGTGATATGGCGCGCCGATGGCCTCGAGCAGCGCGCCACCGCGGGATGCGTGGTCGGCGCCGATGGGCGCTTTAGCCTGGTAGCGCGCAAAGCCGGCGCGCACGACTGCGACGAACGCACCGATCTGCCGACGACGATCTACTACGCCTACTGGAAGGGCGTGGCGCCCTACGATGGCGCCGAGCCGATCATCCACTCGTTCTCGGCTGGCCGTGGCTACGGCATTCTGACGATGGACAGCGCCGACGGCAGCACTGCCGTGGTGGTGGAGGGCCGCGCGGCGGCGCTTGAGCTGGGCGACGCGACGGCCGACGAGCTGTACCTCGGCTTGCTGCGGCGCCACCCGCGCGTATGGCGGCGGCTGGCGGGGGCCACGCTCGCGACCGACGTGCGCGGCATGCGCAACATCGGCAACAAGTATCGCGGCGCCGGCGGGCCGGGCTGGGCGCTGGTGGGCGACGCGCTGCACCAGAAAGACCCGATCGACGGCCAGGGCATCTACGACGCCGTGGCCACCGCCAAGCTGCTGGCCACGGCGATTGGCGACTGGCGGCGCGGGCGCATGACCTGGGAGCGCGCGCTTGAGCAGTACGACGCGGCAGTGCGCGCCGAGACCTACGCCATGTATGTCGAAACGCTTGAGCGGGTGCGGCGCGAGCTGTACACCGGCTACAGCGAGAGAGCCTACCGCACCTGGGTGCGCTGGCTCTCGACCGACCGCGAGTACCAGCGCCGGCTGATGCTGCTGCTGGCGCGCGGCCTGCCGCCAACCGGATGGCTGCCGTCGTCGGTGTTCTTCGGGGCGATTGGCCGCGGCGCGCTGGCCGACCTGGTGCGGGCAATCGCGCGCCGGCCCGCGCCCTACGCGCCCCTGCCGCTGGAGTAGATGCTACTTTTGACTGTTTTGTGTGCTGGGCAAGCACATGCTGCACATTGGTTATGGTACGGCGCGGCGAAGCCGCGCCGTACCATAACCAAGATTTCTG
>CALLYN010000730.1 GCA_937858455.1 uncultured Kouleothrix sp. | reverse complement strand
AGCGGCCCCGGCGCCGCAGCCACAGGCGCCCGCGCCAAACGCAGCCGCCGAGCCGCTTGGGCGCATGCGCCGCGCGATCGCGCGGGCAATGAGCGAGTCGAAGCCGGGCGTGCCGCATATCTACGTCACGGTCGAGATCGACATGGGCGCGGCCATGCAGCTGCGCAAACAGATCAACGACAGCGGGGCGGCCGATGTCAAGGTGTCGGTGAACGACCTGGTGGTGAAGGCTGCCGCGAAGGCGCTGGTGAAGCTGCCGGCGGTGAATACCAGCTTCGCCACCACCGGCGATGGCCAGGCCGGGATTGTGAAGCACAGCGGCGTGCACGTGAGCGTGGCGGTGGCGCTGGACGATGGCCTGATCGCGCCGGTGATCAAGGACGCCGACAAAAAGAGCATCGGCACGATCGCCGCCGAAGTGAAAGACATGGCCGGCCGCGCGCGCGAGGGCAAGATCAAGCAGAACGAGCTCGAGGGCGCGACCTTCCAAGTGACCAACCTGGGCATGTATGGCGTGGTCGAGTTTGGCTCGATCATCACCGCGCCGCAGGCGGCCTCGCTGGCGGTTGGCGCGGTGCGCCAGGTGCCGGTGGTGCGCGGCGGCCAGATCGTGGTGGGCGAGGTGATGAATGTGACCCTCAGCGCCGACCACCGGATTGTCGATGGTGCGGTGGCGGCGCAGTACCTGGCCGAGCTGCGCAAGCTGCTCGAGGCGCCGATGAGCCTGCTGGTATAGCGCACGCGGCGAACCGAAAACCGAGAGCCGGGCGCGCCTCGCGGCGCCCGGCTCTCGGTTTTTGATGCCCGGTTCTCTGCTATAATGCGCGCCAGCAAGAAGATATCCAATCGCTGGCCCAAGGAGATACGACAGCCATGAGCGCTACCCAGAGCGACAGCACGCCTAAGCACGCCGCCGATGTGACGATCGAGTGGCTACGCAGTATTCGCTACCAGATACAGCCGGCATCGCGCGT
Organism: uncultured Kouleothrix sp.; assembly: GCA_937858455.1. Taxonomy (GTDB): domain Bacteria; phylum Chloroflexota; class Chloroflexia; order Chloroflexales; family Roseiflexaceae; genus Kouleothrix. The sequence continues at coordinate 5,345 of CALLYN010000730.1, read as the reverse complement.
GCCGACGATCGAGGGCGTGATTGTCAAGGATCTGCGCGTGAACCTCGACGGCCGCGGCGACGTGATCGAGCTGTGGAGCCGGCCGTGGATCGAGGCCGAGAACCTGGTGATGCCGGCGCACGTGTACCAGAGCGCCACCGACCATGGCGTGGTGAAATGCTGGCACCTGCACGACATTCATACCGACCAGTTCACTGTAACGCGCGGCAAGCTGCAGGTGTCGTTGGTCGACATCCGGCCCGACTCGCCGACATTTGGGCACGTGAACGCGATCTTTCTCGGCTCGCAGCGCCCGCGGCTGATCAAGATTCCGCCGATGATCATGCACGGCTGGAAAGCGCTGACGCCGCCGGAGGTGATCGTGGTGAATCTGCAGTCGCACGTCTACGACGCCGCCGATGAGTTCAAGTTCCCCTGGAACTGCGTGCTGGAAGAGGTGTGGGAGCCGCGCAACGGCTAATACCTACCCCGTTTGATCGCTTTCGCGTTGCAATGCCCTGCCCGGCTTCGCCGGTCAGGGCATTGCAACGCGAAATTTCGGAGGCGGCGAAGCCGCCCCGAAGCCCCACATGCAGCAAGCGATCGGCCGGATGTGGCATAGCCGGCCACGCTCAGGCCTCTTCGACCGCGTCGCGGATATGGTTGATACGCGCCACGCGCCCGGCGCGGTCGAGATCGATGGCCACCACATCAATGCGCCAGGGGTGGCTCTGGTCGATCGCGTGCGCTTCAAGAAAGGCGTAGGCCAGGGCGGCCAGGCGCACCTGTTTGGCAGGGCCGATCGACTGCTCGGCCAGCCCAGGCTCAGCACCCTGGCGCGCCCGCACCTCAACGAACACCAGCACTGGCCCCTCGTGCATCACCAGGTCGAGCTCGCCGTGGGCGCAGCGCCACTTGCGCGCCACCAGGGTGTAGCCGCGCCGCAGCAGGTAGGTCGCGGCCGCCTGCTCGCCGAAGTCGCCCAGCCTGGCGCGCTTAGGAGGCATTGTGCTGGTGCACGGAGGCCGCCGCTACGGGTAAATGCCGCGCGTCAGCGTCGACTGGGCCACGCGCTCGACCGCCAGCAGGTACGCGGCCGTACGCATTGACAGGCGGCGCTCGTGAGCCTTGCGCAGCACATTCTGGAAGGCGTTGACCATCACGCGCTCGAGCTGAGCATTGACCTCGCGCTCGGTCCAGAAGAATTCCTGCAAGCCCTGCACCCACTCGAAGTAGCTCACCGTCACGCCGCCCGCGCCAGCCAGGATGTCGGGGATCACGAACACGCCGTTGTCGTAGAGGACTGCGTCGGCCGCGGGTGTGACCGGGCCGTTGGCGGCTTCGCCGATCACGCGCGCCTTGATCTTGTTGGCATTGGCCTCGGTGATCTGATTTTCGAGCGCGGCGGGGATGAGGATATCGCAGGGCAGCTCGAGCAGCTCGGCGTTGGTGACGTTATCGGCCTCGGCGAAATCGCGCAGCGCGCCGGTGCGATGCTTATACGCCAGCACATCGCTGATCGGCAGGCCGTGCGGGTTGTAGATGCCACCTTGGCTGTCGCTGACTGCCACCACCTGCGCGCCCAGCTCGTCGAGCACGCGTGCGCACACACTGCCGACCTGGCCGAAGCCCTGGATCACCACTTTGGCGCCGGTGATGTCGAGGCTCAGCGCGCGCGACGACTCGCGCAGCACGTACACCAGCCCGAGCCCGGGCGCCTCGACCCGGCCCTGCGAGCCGCCGACGTTGATCGGCTTGCCGGTGACCACCGCCGGGACGGTGTGGCCGGTCTGCATCGAGTAGGTATCCATGATCCAGGCCATTTCCTGGGCAGTGGTGCCAACATCAGGCGCGGGAATGTCGCGGTCGGGGCCGATCAGCAGCGAGATCTCGCTGGTGTAGCGGCGGGTCAGGCGTTCGAGCTCGTTCATCGACAGGCGCTTGGGGTCGCAGATCACCGCGCCCTTGGCCCCGCCATAGGGGATATTGACGGTATTGCACTTCCAAGTCATCCACATGGCCAGCGCGCGCACTTCGTCGATGGTGACATCGGGGTGGTAGCGAATGCCGCCTTTGGCCGGGCCGCGAGTGATGTTGTGCTGCACCCGAAAGCCGGTAAATACCTCGATGCTGCCGTCGTCCATCTTCACCGGGAAGTTGACGGTCAGCTCGCGCTGGGGCACGCGTAGGATGCGGCGCAGGCCGCTGCTGAGGTCGAGCATGTCGGCAGCGATATCGAACTGCCGCTGGGCATGGGCAAAAGAATTCTCGGCTTCAGGTGCCATCGGGATCCTCCTCGTCGAGTGCGGTTCGCTCGTGCCAGACTGCGCTGTCCGGCGGTTTAGGCTATGTGTGTCGGCCTTGCATCCCACCGACGCAGCGTGCTGCGCTATTCGTTTGGCTCGCCGCGGTAGCTATAGCGGCGATGCGGTTCGGCGGGCGGGGCGCTGAACCATGTGCGCGCGGCCAGGCGGCGGCTCTGGCGCGAGCACTCATGCTGCGCCCGCAGCGCTACCTGGCCGGCCCGCGCAATCAGCGGCTGGCGCGCGTGCGCCCAGCGGCGCAGCCCGCGCTTGATCGCCACCGCCGAGCGGCGAATGAGCCAGTTGCGGCGGCCGACCAGCGCCACGCCGATTACCAGAAACAGTACGCCTTGCAGCACCGGCAGCACCAGCCCGAGCACTCCCAGGATGATGAACAGCCAGCCAAGCACCTGCCGCACCACCGGCCAGACGAGCCGGCGCAGCGACAGGACCGTGCGCGCATATACGGATGATCGTCGTTCGCTCATACCACAGTATAGCATAGTCGGCGCGCGCGGCTCGACCATCGGGCGGGGTTCTGCGGCCACACTTTGGTGTTGCGTTAGGCCCGGCCGAGGGCGCGGCGCAGCAGCGCGCGCTCTTCGGCGCCAAACGCGCCTAGCCCGGCGAGCACGCCCAGGTACACCGGCGCGGCCACGATCGCGGCCAGCAAGCCGGCTGGCCCCAGATTGTACACGCCCAGCATCGCCGCGCCCATCAGCAGCGCCGCGAGTGCCGGGCGCCACGCCAGCGCCAGCAGCGGCGGCAGCACGCCCTCGCGGCGCAGAATCGGTAAGAACGGCAGCAGCAGCACCACCTCGGTGGCGACGGTGACGGCCGCCGCGTAGAGGTAGCCGTTGATCGGGTCGCGGGCGATCAGCACGAAGTTCAGCACCACGTTGGCCGCCGCCGCGATGCCGAACGCGATCGAGATCGAGCGCTGGCGGCCTAGCGCAATCAGCACATACTGCGAGACGCCATTGAAGTACGACAGTGGCAGATACCAGATCAGTATCGCCAGCGCAGTGGACGCGGCCGGCACGAAGCTGGGGCCGCTCAGCAGCAGGATGAGCTGCGGCGCCAGCACCATCATGCCGACGGTCAGCGGCCAGGCCAGCAGCTGCAGCAGCGCGGCGGCCTGGCGATAGAGCCGCTGCAGCGCCGCGCGATCGTGCACGGCGTGGCGCGCCAGCAGCGGGAATAGCGCCGCCACAAAGTACGGCGGCACGATCTGGGTCATGCCGATCCACTTATAGGCCGCGTCGTAGGCGCCAACCACTGTGTCGTTGCTGTAGCCGCGCAAGATCAGCGAGTCGAACTTGAAGAACACGCCCAGCAGCAGGCTGTTGAGCATGAGCGGGAAAGCTTCGCGCAGTAGCGCGCGCGCCTCGGCCCAATCCCACGCCAGCCTGAAGCGAAAAAGCATCCGCTGCTGAAGCGCAAAGAACAGCGCCGCGTTGAAGGTGGTGACCAGCAGCGCCAGCGCCGCCAGGCCGATCACGCGCCCGCCGACATCGGGGATGGCGGCAAGCATGAACGTGCCGATCAGCACCTTGAGCACATTGCTGGCCAGCGCGATCGAGGCTGGGATCTCCATGCGCTGGAAGGCCTGAAACGAGGCCGAGCAGGCCGCCGCCAGCGCGGCGGGCAGCAGGTGTAGCACCAGGATCGCCAGCGCCACCACCGACGGATCGCTCAGCGGGTTGCCGATCAGCTGGTAGGTGGCCACAATCGCGGCCGCGATCGGCGCGACCAGCAGCGTCAGCAGCCAGCGCAGCAGCAGCGTGGTGCTGAACAGCCGTGTGGCGCGGCTGTGGTCGGCGGCCACCTCGCGCACGGTCAGGTCGTTCAGGCCCCAGTTGGTGATCGTGACGAAGTATAGGCTGGCGATGGTGGCGACAATGCTGTATGCGCCATTGCCGGCCTGGCCAAGCGCGCGCAGCGTCACGGCGGCGAAGCCGAAATCGATGAGCTTGTTCAGCAGCGTGGCGGCGATTGGCAGAGCGCTGTTCTTCAGCACGCGCCTGGCGTTGTTGCTTTCGTCTTCGCGGTAGAAGCGCTGCCACAGCCAGGCCGCCAGCCCCAGCAGTGGCAGCAGCGCGGCTGCGGCGGCGAGAAACACAATGGTTTTGGTAGTCAGCTGCATATGCGCCGATTATAGCAAACTTTTGGGCAGGGGCTATGGCTGCGCAGCTAGCGTGCGCCGGATCTGGTCGATATGCCCCTCGCCGTGCGCGGCATACAGCCTGAGCTGGTCGTCGAGCGATACTTCACCGTTTTCGGGATGCAGGCCGGCGCGCGGCCAGGCGTCGCCGGGCAGTGCTTCCCAGAAGGCGACCCAGCGCGCGTGCAGCGCGCGCAGCAGCGCCAGCGAGGCGCTGACGTCGGCGCCCTGCGCGTCGGACAGCTCGGCCCAGCGATCCTGGTCGTAGGGCTTGAGAGTGGGATGATCCTCGGTGGCGATCAGCTTGCAGCGCACATACGCGTTCATGTGCGAGTCGGCCAGGTGGTGCACGTTTTGCGCGACGCTCCACTCGCCGGCGAGGAAGCGGGTGGTGAGCTGCACATCGCTCAGCTCGGCGCAGATGGCGGCGATCTGCTCGGGCAGCGCGCGGATCTTGGCGATCAGCGCCTGGCGTTCGGCTGCGGTTGGCATAGCGTTCCTTTCAGTGTGCGTCGGTCGGGAGATAGCGCAATTGTAGCATTGTTTGAGCTGCATGCTCAGAAGCTGTCTGAAAAGGGTGGTTTGGAGGGACGAAGTCCCTCGCACTTCCCCGTTTCAAACAGGTTCTCAGAAAATCCGCAACCTCGGAAATTCGTCGGCCAACAACTCCTAAAAATCGCCGCTGCTCCGTTCTACATGCGAGTACAAATTCTTAAGATTGGTTAAGCGAACGATCGGGCCCAAGCCGGTGATACCCGAACGCGTACAACGCCTCGCTCTCGCGGGGCTCCTGCACGATCTGCCTGCGCTGGCGGCTCAGGCCGGCCACACGCTGGCTGGCGCCGGCCGGGTGCTGGCGCTGGCGCGCCTGGCCGACCCAGGCGACCTGGCGCTGCTGC
>CALLYN010000729.1 GCA_937858455.1 uncultured Kouleothrix sp. | reverse complement strand
ATCAACCCGGTGGTGCGCGCGAACTACCTGGCCTCGCCGCCGCTGGTGGTGGCCTTCGCGATCGCCGGCACGGTCGATATCGACATGCGCTACGAGCCGCTGGGCACCGGCAGCGACGGCCAGCCGGTGTACTTGGCCGATATCTGGCCGAGCCAGGCCGAGGTGCAGGAGGCCATGGCCAACTCGGTGACGGCCGACCTGTTCCGCCAGCAGTATGCCAATGTATTTACCGGCAACGAGGACTGGAACCAGATCCCGGTGGCCGGCGGCGCGCTGTACGCCTGGAACGATAGTTCGACCTATATTCAGAACCCGCCTTACTTTGTGGGTATGACCCGCACGGTGCCGCCGCTGCGCTCGATCCATGGCGCGCGGGCGCTGGCCATCCTGGGCGACAGCGTGACCACCGACCATATCTCGCCGGCGGGCAGCATCGCCAAAGACAGCCCGGCGGGCAAGTACCTGATCGAGCATGGCGTGCAGCCGAAAGACTTCAACTCGTATGGCGCGCGGCGCGGCAACCACGAAGTGATGATGCGCGGCACATTCGCGAATATCCGGCTGCGCAACGCGATGGTGCCGGGGGTCGAGGGCGGCTACACCGCGTACCTACCCACCGGCGAGCAGATGAGCATCTACGACGCCGCGATGCGCTACCAGGCCGACGGCACGCCGCTGGTGGTGCTGGCTGGCAAAGAGTACGGCACCGGCTCGAGCCGCGACTGGGCGGCGAAGGGCACGTTCCTGCTTGGCGTGCGCGCGGTGATCGCCGAGAGCTTTGAGCGTATCCATCGCTCGAACCTGGTGGGCATGGGCGTGCTGCCGCTGACCTTTCTGAACGGCCAGAACGCCGCGTCGCTGGGGCTGACCGGGCGCGAGACGTTTACGATCGAGGGGATCGAGGAGCTGCAGCCGGGCCAGGAGCTGACGGTGCGGGCGGCGGCCGAGGACGGCAGCGAGAAGCGCTTTGCGGTGCGGGTGCGGATCAACTCGGAGGGCGAGCTGACGTACTACCGCAACGGTGGCATTCTGCACTACGTGCTACGCAACCTGGCCGCGCAGAGCGAGCCGGTGGCGGCATAGCACCAGCGAACGGCACACACCGAGCCGCCCCAACCGGGGCGGCTCGGTGTGTTGGTGCGGCTATACGGTGGGCTTGTGCCCGGTGACCTTGCAGTAGAACGAGTAGAGCGCGCTGCCGGTGTCGGTGGTGATAGCCGAGGCCGTGCCGCCCCAGCCGCTTGCGCTGGCCGCAGGCTGGCCGCCGGCCGGATCCACGGTAAACGTTGCCATCATGCCTGCGGTGATATGGTCGTTCACGTGGCAGTGGAACAGCCATGTGCCGGGGTTATCGGGCACCATATCCAGGATCTTCATGCTGCCCGGCAGCAGCTCGACCATATCGGTGCGCATGCCCATTGAAGCGCCGCCATTCATCAGCAGCGTATTGCCGTGCCAGTGCGGCGTATGCAGATCGACCTCGGTGCCCATGCCGATCACATACCAGCGCACGTGCTGGCCGACGCTCATTCGCAGGCCGGGCAGGTTGCCGTAGACATAGCCGTTGATCGAGTGCATGAGGTTGCTCTCGTGGAACTCCTCGTCGTCTTCGTTTACAGTATTGGGCGCGGCAACATGCTCGGCGATATTGTCTTGCAGGTAGAGCGACTGGTTTTCGTCGGATACCAGGAACATCGTCACAAACTCGCGGTCGACATCTTTGGGCGAGCCGTCGGGCTTGGCCTGGCCGCGCGCAGTGATGATCATGGGGCCGATCAGGCCGCTGTAGCTGTCGCCGACCTCGTCGGTGTGCGAGTGGTACATCCACAGCACCGAGCTGCCGTCGCCGGGGCCGGGGCCGGCGCGCTCGGGCAC
>CALLYN010000728.1 GCA_937858455.1 uncultured Kouleothrix sp. | reverse complement strand
GCTACAACGGCCTGGCTTTTTTCTGCTATACTCTACCTGTTCGCTCCCACAATCTCGATACTATGCTGTCGCGAGCCTTGTATGCTCGCCTCGGAGGGTGCCTTGAACTTGCGCCACTGCATTGTTGCCGACGATGATGCGGCCGTCCGCGCCGTACTGTGTTCGGTAGTTTCGCGTACCTACGGCGACCCGAAGGTGCTGGGGGTCGAGAACGGCCAGGAGGCGCTGAGCGCCTACCAAGCCGGCGGCGCCGACCTGATCATCACCGATGTCGAGATGCCGGCGATCGACGGGATTGCGCTGGTGCGCGCGCTGCGCGCCCAAGACGCGCGCCTCCCCATCGTGGTGATGTCGGGCAATATCGAGGCGGGATCGCACGCGCTTGCGGCCGGCGCCAACTGGTTTCTGCCCAAGCCGTTCGCCATCCGCGAGCTGACCACCGTTCTCGGCAGGCTGCTCGCCGAAACCTGATCGCCGAAAGCCCGCGCTCAGCGGTAGCTCATCACGGCAAGGCCGGCCACGCAGAGCAGCGCGCCCGCCGCCATCGTCCAGCTGAGCCGCTCGCCGAAGACGATCGCCCCAATCGCGGCGAGCGCGATGGTGGCGAGCACGTTGACCACCAGCGCGCCGGTGGCCAGCGTCCAGCCGCTGCGGTACATCCACAGAAAGCCGGCCTCGATCAGCACGACGGCCAAGCCGATACCAATGACCGAGCCGCCAAGCTGCGCGCGGATGCCGCCGCGCAGCGGGAAGATCGTCAGCATCAGCACGCCGCAGATCGCCGCGCCGACGAGGTAGGCCACGCACAGCACCAGCGCCGGGCTGGCGTCGGGCAGAACCTGGCGCTGCGCAAGGTGGTAGATAATTGTTCCGACCACGGCGGTGAGCAGGGCGAGCAGGGCAGTCTGGTTCACGCGGGTACCTCCAGCGAACACTCGGGCAGCGCCTGGGCAAGCAGCGCTCGGTCGCGTCGCGCGAGGCGGGCGTGCTTCAGGCGGCTGCGGTATCGGGCGGGCGTGGGCCGCGCACCGATGCGATAAACACATCCTCCAAAGTTGGCATGATCCATTCCAGCGCACGAACTTCAAGCTGCTCGGCCGCGAGCAGATCGCCGATCGCGGCTTTATACGCCCGCGCGTCGGGCACCACGGCGTGGATGCGCGCGCCGTAGAGCGCTACCTCTTCGAGCGGCAGCTGGCCGCGCTGCTGCGCGTCCTTCAGTACCCGCAGCGCCTGCTCGGGGTTGGAAACATCGACCTCCAGCACTTGGCCGCGCATCTGCGTCTGCTTGAGCCGCTCGGGCGTATCGAGCGCGACGAGGCGCCCCTGGCTGATGAAACCGATCCGCTGGCATAGCTCGGCCTCGTCCATGTAGTGGGTCGTCACCAGCACCGTCACGCCCTCGGCCGCCATCGCGTAGATCAGCTGCCAGAACTCGCGCCGGCTGATCGGGTCGACGCCCGCGGTGGGCTCGTCGAGAAACACCACCTTCGGCCGGTGCACGATCGCGCAGCCGAGCGCCAGCCGCTGCTTCCAGCCGCCCGACAGCGTGCTCGTCAGCGCGTGCGCGCGGTCTTCCAGCCCGGCCATGCGGATGATCTCGGGGATGCGCGCGCGCAGCTGCGCCGCCGGCATGCCGTAGACCCCGCCGTAGAAGCGGATGTTCTGCCAGGCCGTCAGGTCAGTATACAACGTGAACTGCTGGGTCATGTAGCCCACCTGGGCGTGCATGGCCTTGGTCTGCGTCGCCGAGTCCAGCCCGAGCACCGCAGTGCGCCCGGAGGTCGGCTTGAGCAGCCCAAGCAGCATACGGATCGTCGTGGTCTTGCCGGCGCCGTTCGGGCCAAGCCAGCCGAACACCTCGCCCGCGCCAACGCTGAAGCTGACGTCGTCGACCGCGACGAAATCGCCAAAGCGCTTGGTCAGGCGCTCGACGACGATTGGCGGCTGGCTCTGTGTCGTTGGATTGATCATACACCCTCCCCCGGCGCGCTCTCGCCGCGCCCTGCTGGCACGGCGGATCGCCTGCCGATCTGCCGGCGGATCAGGCTGATAAACGCTTGCTCAAGGCCCACGTCGGCCCGGCGGATCTCGTCGTGCGCAATGCCCTCGGCGTCCAGCGCGGCCGCGACCTCGCCGCGCCGCCGCGCCGCGTCGTCGACGACAAC
>CALLYN010000727.1 GCA_937858455.1 uncultured Kouleothrix sp. | reverse complement strand
AACCCAGCAGCGCCGCAATGGTGAGGAAGGCCGCCGACCGGTTAAGCCACACCGGCAACTGGTCGATGCTGGCGGCGGCCTCCGGGTGCCAGGCGATCCCTAGGCCGAGCACCGCGGCGTTACCGAGCCAGAAGGTAAGGCCTGCGAGAAAGCAGACTTTGGCGACGTCGATGGCGCTCATGCCCCAGAGCGAGTAGATGCGGTAGCGCACCGCGCCGCCGGTAAAGACGCTGGCGCCGACATTGTGGCCGATCGAGTAGGAGGTGAAGCCGGCCAGCGCGTTGACGCGGTAGGGGATGTCGGCGCGGCCGATCGCGCGCACCGCGAACCAGTCGTAGAAGGTGAGCGTGAAATAGCCGGCGGCAACGAACAGCGCCGCGAGCGCAATCTGGGTCACCTCGGTGCCCTTGATGGCATCGACGACTTCGGCGATGTCGATGCCGCGAAGCATGTGATAGAGCACGTAGCATGCGGTACCGATAACGGTGATGCTGATCACCACACCCAGCTTGTGCAGGATTTGCTTGTGGCGCAGGAACGCGACGAACCTGCGTATGGCTTCCAGCATCTAGACCTCGAATACCGATGCGACGGCAGTGGCCGCCGGCGAACTCCGCCGCCGCCCTCGCCCGCGCTAGCTCCTCAGGGGCCTGTGGTAGCGTGTTTCGGGACGGAACGGAATTCACCAGTCGGAGAATAAGACACGATTCTTCAACATATTAGGGACCGTCCATGACGATGAATGCACAGATTTACTGCATTCTGACGCCTTAGTTCCAAATCCGTAAAGGCCTTGACGTGCGCGCGCTGCGGCCGTCAGTCCGCTGCATGCCCGTCAGGCGGGCGGCATGCTGCGGGCAACCACCCAGGCGCGCAGGCACGATCCGGCCGTGCAACCAACGAGATAGAGACCGAACATCACGAGGAGAAGGTCGAGCCAATAGCCGAACCGGCCCGGAATGATGCGCCCGACCGCGAGCCCAAGGAGGATGCCGACCAGCGCCCAGAGCGCACGGCCCGGGGCACCGGTGATGCCTCCTCCGCGCTGGACCACCGATATCCAGCCCATGGCGAAGCCGAGCAGCAACGATGCCAGGAGCCATCCCCAGAAGAACTGCACGACATAGGCCATGATCATTTCACCACGAAATCGATGCGCCGGTTCTGCGCCTTGCCCTCGTCGGTATCGTTGCCGGCCATCGGCTGGCTGGAGCCATAGCCCACGGCCGTAAAGCGATTGGCCGGCAGGCCGCCGCGCACCAGCCGATCGGCAGCGGCGTCGGGCGCGAGGCCGGGGCATAGCTCGGCCAGCTCCAGCTCGTTGGCGAACAGCAGCGCCAGGTTTGGCAGCAGCGCCTCGACCTCGGCGCGCCACGCGCGCAGCGTCGGCAGGCACAGATCCAGCGACACCGGCAGATCGCGCGCAAGCGCCGCGTCGATCAGCGCGCGCGTTGTCGCGCGCTGCTGGCCCTCGAGCAGCGCGTGGGCCGCGACATGGAGCCAGCGAGCCTGGCCGAGCAGCGCGGCCGGCGCGGGTGCCAGCGCCACATTCGCGCCACGAAAGCTGAAGAACGTGCGGTCGCCACCAGGCGATACCGCCGCGTAGCACAACCCGGTGGCGATCGTCGGGTCGGTCTGGATCGCGCCGAGGTCGACACCGGCATCGCGCACCGCCCGCAAGGCCACCGTAGCGGCCGGGTCGGTGCCGACGCGGGCGAACAGGCAAGCAGGCGCTCCCAGGCGGCCGAGGGCGGCCGCAACATTCGCGGCCGAGCCGCCGCTGCCCCACTCCAGCGCGCTAATCTGGGTGTCGTCGCCCTCGGCTGGGAAGCGCACCAGCGCGGCGCTCAGGTCGGTGTTGGCATCGCCGACGACGAGGATGGTCATACAGTTTCTCTGGGTTGTGCAACTATGCGGCGTACACTGCCGGCGCATGATACATGCGGTTGGCCTGGTTGTAAATGACAGGGCTTACGCGGTCGCCTGCGGTATGGGCTTGTTCTGCCTGCGGCAGCATGGTACCGTACGTTCTTTTGTGCTCAGATTTTCGCGCAAAGCGCGAAAATCTGAGCACCATCCATGAAAAAGTACCGCGCTGCCAAAGGCAAAAACGCGCTCCGCGTAACTCCTGTAAATGACACGAGTTACGCGGTGTCCTCCCGGGCGCGAGGTTTGGAGGGCTTGCGCCCTCCAAACCTCGCCTGGCGAAGCGGCGAAGCCAGGCAGGGCATCGCAAAACGAAAGTAATCAAACCGAGCTAGTAACATAAGTCGTGCAATTGACGCTTTTGGTTGCGAATGGTACACTGCGCCCGCCT
>CALLYN010000726.1 GCA_937858455.1 uncultured Kouleothrix sp. | reverse complement strand
ACACATCTGGCTTTGTGGTGCGGTCGCGGCGGCGACCGCACCACAAAGCCAACAACCATCCCCCCTCTCCCGCGCGGGAGAGGGGGGCGAGGGGGGTGAGGGCCGACGTTGCACAAGCCCTGCTCGACACACAAAGGAAACAGCCATGAACGAAACCGAACAGCGCGTGCTCGACGCGATCGATATGGAGGGCCTGGTAGCGCTGCTGTGCGAGCTGATCGCCATCCCCAGCCTCGACGGCAGCGACGCCGAGGTGGCGGTGCAGCAGCACGTGGCCGCGTGGATGCGCCAGAGCGGCTTCGAGGTGGACGTGTGGGATCTCGATTTCGACACGCTCCAGCGCCACCCCGACTGCTCGTGGGAGGTCGAGCGCGCGCGCGGGCTGGGCGTCGCCGGCACGATCGGCGACGAGCGCGGCGGGCGCAGCCTGATCTTCAATGGCCACACCGACGTGGTGCCGGCCGGCGACCTGGCCAACTGGCGCTTCCCGCCGTTCGCCGGCACCGTGGCCGACGGGCGGGTGTATGGCCGTGGCTCGGTAGACATGAAAGGCGGCCTGTGCTGCGCGCTGTTCGCGGCCAAGGCGCTGCACGACGCCGGCGTGCGCCTCAAGGGCCGCCTGATCGTCGAGAGCGTGATCGGCGAGGAAGACGGCGGCATCGGCACGCTGGCGGCGGTGCTGCGCGGCTACCGCGCCGATGGCGCAGTGATCATCGAGCCGACCGAGCTGCGCGTGGCGCCGGCGCAGGCCGGGGCCTTAAACTTCCGGCTGACGATCCCTGGCCTGGCGGCCCACGGCTGCGTGCGCGAAGAGGGCGTCAGCGCGATCGAGAAGTTCTACCCGGTGTACGCCGCGCTGATCGAGCTCGAGCGCGAGCGCAACAGCCGCGCGCGCGACCCGCTGTACGCGCGCTACGCGCTGCCCTACGCGATCTGCGTCGGCACGCTGCGCGCCGGCACCTGGGCCTCGAGCGTGGCCGAGAGCCTCGTGTGTGAGGGCCGCTATGGCCTGGCGGTCGGCGAAGACATCGCGGCGGCGCGGCAGCAGCTCGAGCAGGCGGTGGCGCGCGCCGCACAGGCCGACGCCTGGCTCAGCCAGCATCCGCCGATTGTCGAGTGGTGGGGCGGCCGCTTCGAGCCGGCTGGCATCGCAGTAGATCACCCGATCGCCACCAGCGTGGCCGGCGCGTTCGCCAGCACTACCGGCGCTGCCGCAACGCTGGAGGGCATGACCTACGGCGCCGATATGCGCCTGCTGGTGAACACCGGCCAGACGCCGACGGTGATGTTCGGCCCCGGCGATGTGCGCGTGGCCCACCGCCCCGACGAGTTTGTGCCGCTCGCGGATCTCGCCACCGTCACTCGCACGCTCGCGCTGGCCGCGCTGCGCTTCTGCGGCTACGATTGAATTGAGCGGGTATTTGGCGTCTGCATGCCCCAGAGTATTACATTTCATTCATAAACTTTGACAAATTTTACACAGATTACTATAATCGGTTTGTCTCATGACAAAAGGAATCTATAGGGTAAGGCGGTAGCCCAACATTTCCCTGGCAAGGCGGCTTGCCTGCGCAGCTGAGGCATGCGCAAGGTTTAGCCAATGCCAGCCGGGGTTACTTTGGCGTGCCTTGCTCTTCTGAACCGTGTAAGCAGCGCCGCTTGCACCTGCGAGCCGATGGCGCGGCCGGCGCATGCGCCTGGCCATCGGCTGCGCGTGCTGTGTCGCGCCGCGTTTTGGGCACAGCCATGCGCTACTGATTCGACATCACGATGCCAGATTCCCCGATCCTATGCCATGCCCGCAGGATCGGCTTTTTATTGCTGCAACAGAAGGAGGGAGTATATCAGTGACACGCCCGCAAAACGACCGATACCCTGGCAGATATCGTCCGTAATCGGGATCGCTTGTAAGGAAGGATGAAAGCATGTTTCTCAGGCGACGAACGTTTCTTGGGCTCGTGTTCACCTTGGCAATTGCTGCCAGCCTGATAGCGCCGGCAGCCTTTGCCGCGCCGCGCGGGCCGGGAGCGGGGGGCAAGGATAACCAGGGCCAGGGCGACAACCTTAAGGGCCCGCTCAGCACTCGCCAGAACGCGCTGCGCCAGGCCGCGCTGCAGGCCCGGCTCAAGGGCCAGGCCGATGGCAATGTCGTTCAGGTGAGCAAAAACAAGTATATCGAGCTGGCGCGCGAAAAAACCGACAAGGTTTTCGTGATTATCGCCGAGTTCGGCAATACGCGCCATGCCTCGTACCCCGACACCAACCCCGACGGTACGCCGGCCAGCGATGCGCAGACATTCGACGGCCCGCTGCACAATAGCATCCCTAAGCCTGATCGCACGCAGGACAACTCGACGCTGTGGCAGCCCGACTACACTACGGCGCACTACGAGGACATGTACTTCAACCGCATGGCGAAGTACTGGGAGTCGCAGTCGTCGGGCCGCTACTCGGTCGATGGCAGCGTTACCGAGTGGGTCAAGGTGCCGTTCAACGAGGCGCGCTACGGCCGCAACATCTGCGGCAGTATTGTGTGCAGCAACACCTGGTTCCTGATCCGCGACGCCATGGCGTTCTGGGTGGATCAGCAGCTGGCCGCCGGCAAGACGCAGGACGAGATCAAAGCCTACCTGCAGACCTTCGACCAGTGGGATCGCTACGACTACGATAACGACGGCAACTTCAACGAGCCGGACGGCTACATCGATCACTTCCAGATCGTGCACGCCGGCGGCGACGAGGCGGCTGGCGCGCCGCAGCAGGGCACCGACGCGATCTGGAGCCACCGCTGGTATGCGCAGCTCAACCCGTTTGGCACCAGCGGCCCGGCCGGCCTGGCGCAGTTTGGCGGCGTCAATGCCGGCGCGGGCGGCGTCTCCTCGGGCGTTACCATCCCCTCGAACCCGACCGACGTGTGGATCGGCGACTACACCATCCAGCCCGAGAACGGCGGCCTGGGCGTGTTCGCCCACGAGTACGGCCACGACCTCGGCCTGCCCGACCTGTACGACACCTCGGGCAACACCGGCGGCGCCGAGAACTCGACTGGCTTCTGGACGCTGTACTCGAGCGGTTCGTATGGCAACCACCGCGGCACCGACGGCATCGGCGACGACCCGACCGACCTGGGCGTGTGGGAAAAGTTCCAGCTCGGCTGGCTCGGCTGCAATAGCTGCGCGGGCGGCCGCTTCTACGACGTTGCGTTTGCCGGCGAGAAGTCGAAGCACAAGATCGGCCCGGCCAACGGCGCCACGAAAAATGCTCAGGCGCTGTTTGTTGTGCTGCCCGACAAGCAGGTCAGTGTCGATCTCGGCGCGCCCTTCGCCGGCAGCAATTTCTACTACAGCGGCTCGGGCAACGACCTTGATACGGTGATGTACAAGCAGGTGACGCTGCCGGCGAATGCATCGCTCACCGCCAAGGTGCGCTACCAGATCGAGCAGGACTGGGACTACGCCTACGTCATCGTCTCGACCGACGGCGGCGCGACGTGGACGGGCGTTCCCACCAACCTTTCGACCGACACCGACCCGAACGGCCAGAACTTCGGCCACGGCATCACCGGCAGCAGCGCGGGCAACTGGGTCGATCTCAACGCCGACCTGGCGGGCTACAGCGGCAGCGTGCTGATCGGCTTCCGGTATTGGACCGACGGGGCGACGGTTGAGCCAGGCTTTGCGATCGACGAGCTTTCGATCGCCGGCGACGCGACCGACGGCGCCGAGGCCGACGGCGGCTGGACGTATAGCCCGGCTACGGGCGGCTTCCACGTCACCAGCGGCATCGAGACGAGCTCGTACTTCAACGCGTACGTGGCCGAGAACCGGGGCTACCGCGGCTACGACAAGTCGCTGCGCAACGCCTACAACTTCGGCTTCCTGAACACGCGGCCCGACTGGGTCGAGTTCTTCCGCTACCAGGATGGCCTGCTGATCAGCTACTGGGACGAATCGTACTCCGACAACAACGTCGGCGACCACCCTGGCGGCGGCCTGATCCTGCCGATCGACGCGCATCCCCAGCCGCTGCACTGGTCGGATGGTACGCTCATGCGCCCGCGCATCCAGTCGTACGACTCGCCCTTTGGGCTCGCGCGCACCGACAAGATTACGCTGCACAAGAATGGCGTTCCCACGACGATCGAGTCGCAGCCGGCCGTGCGCACATTCAACGATCTGAAGACCTGGTGGTACGCCAGCGATGGCCACGACCCGGCCAGCCACGGCCGCTTCCAGGTGGGCTGGAGCGGCGTCGACGTGCCGAAAACCGGCACGGAGATCCGCATCAAGGATATTAATTCGGCCGGCAATGTGATCGAGGTCGAGGTTCGGCCGGTTCACTAGGAATCTGTCTAAAAGGGGTGCGCGAGGGGTATAGCCCCTTGCGCACCCCTTTTTCAAACAGGCTCTCATAATGTACACGAGTTACGCGGTGTCCTCCCGCGTGGGAGGCTTGGGGGCACCGCGACACGGTTCGCCGACAGGATTGGGCGGTGTCCTCCCGCGTGGGAGGCTTGGAGGGCGCAAGCCCTCCAAAATCATCT
>CALLYN010000725.1 GCA_937858455.1 uncultured Kouleothrix sp. | reverse complement strand
GCCGAGGCGCTGGCCGACGAGCGGCCGGCCGCGGCGATCAGCACGCTGCGCGCCGCCCAGCTCACCGGCGCGCACATTCTGGCCAGCAGCATCAACGACCGCGCCGACAACGTGACGCGCTTCATCATCCTGGGGCGCGACGACGGCGCGCCAACCGGCGACGACAAAACCAGCCTGTGCTTTGGCTTCCCCGAAGACCGCGCCGGCATCCTGGTGGAGACGCTGCAGGAGCTGGCCAGCGCGGGCGTCAACATGACCAAGCTCGAGTCGCGGCCGAGCAAGGCCACGCTCGGCGAGTACATCTTTCTGGTCGACATCAACGGCCACCGCGCCGAGCCGCGCATCGCCGCGCTGCTGGCGCGCATCCGCGCCAAAACCGGCCTGTTCAAGGTGTTTGGCTCGTACCCTTGCTACCGAGAGAAGTAATGCGCTATAGACCAAGAGTAAAGGTGCTGCCGGCAGTCGCTCTTCGCGAGCGGCTGCCCGCCATTCAGGGCTGCTAGCATTCTTTTCGTCTTTATCCGCGTACTCGCGCGACGCTCCACGCCACCTGTTCGCACAGGCGGCCCTCGCCTTCGGCAGAGCAGTACTATTTTGTTCTTTGTTCTGCCACATTCCGCGCGAAGCGCGGAATGTGGCAGAACAGATAATCGTAAAGTACCTTGCTGCCGCAGGCAAAATGAAGCGGCTGGCGAAGACATTCTGAAATAAAAGAAGGCCGCGCAGCGGCCACATAAGGAGCTAGCAGTGCAAATCCAACTTTACGATACCACCCTGCGCGACGGCACGCAGCGCGAGGGCCTCTCGCTTTCGGCCGACGACAAAGTCAAGATCGCTCGCGAGCTCGACCAGCTTGGCGTGCACTATATCGAGGGCGGCTGGCCCGGCTCGAACCCGAAAGACGCCGAGTTCTTCCAGAAGATCCAGCATGTCGAGCTGCGCAACGCCAAGGTCGCGGCGTTCGGCAGCACCCGCCACGCCAAAAACAGCTGCGACGACGACCCAAACATCCGCGCGCTGGTCGAGGCCAATACGCCGGTGGTCACGCTGGTGGGCAAAAGCTCGGTGCTGCACGTCGAGAAGGTGCTCGAGACGACGCTCGACGAGAACATTCGCATGATCGCCGACAGCGTGGCCTACTTCAGGCGGCTGGGCAAAGAGGTGATCTACGACGCCGAGCACTTCTTCGACGGCTACAAGCTCGACGCCGAGTACGCGCTCGAGACGATCACCGCTGCAGCGCAGGCCGGCGCCAGCTGCATCGTGATGTGCGACACCAACGGCGGCTCGCTGCCCGAAGAGGTGGCGCAGGCCGTGAAGATCGTGCGCGAGCATCTCAAGGCCAACGCCGAAAGACCAATGACCAAAGACGCCGATCTTGGTTCTTTGTCTTTGGTCGTTGGCCCGCAGCTGGGCATCCACACGCACAACGACGGCGCGCTGGCGGTGGCCAACGCCATGGCCGCAGTGCAGGCCGGCTGCGTGCAGGTGCAGGGCACGATCAACGGCTACGGCGAGCGCTGCGGCAACATGGACCTGATCCCGCTGATCGCCAACTTGCAGCTCAAGCAGGGCTACCAGTGCGTCGCGCCCGAGCAGCTGCGCCGTCTGAGCGATGTGTCGCACGTGGTAGCGGCGATCGCCAATATCAACCCCGACACGCATGCGCCATACGTGGGGCGCAGCGCGTTTGCGCACAAGGGAGGCATCCACGTGGCGGCGATCGCCAAGGTGGCCGCGAGCTACCAGCATGTCGAGCCCGAGCTGGTGGGCAACCAGCTGCGCGTGGTGGTGAGCGAGCTGGCCGGGCGCGGCAATGTGCGTATGCGCGCCGAGGCGCTTGGGCTGACGCTCAACGGCAACGAGCGCGCGGTGCTGCAGCGGATCAAGGAGCTCGAGAGCGATGGCTTCCAGTTCGAGGCCGCCGAGGGCTCGTTCGAGATGCTGGTGCGGCGCGCGTCGGCCGACTACGTTGCGCCGTTCGAGCTGCTCGACTTCACGGTGATCGTCGAGAAGCGCGGCGCCAACAGCGTGATGTCGCAGGCAACCGTGAAGCTGCGAGTCGGCGGCGAGGTGATGCACACCGCCGCCGAGGGCGAAGGCCCGGTGAATGCGCTCGACCAGGCGATTCGCAAGGCGCTGCTGCCGCACTACCCCGATCTGGCCGAGGTTCGCCTGGTCGACTACAAGGTGCGCATCGTCGACGAGCACTTGGGTACGGCCGCCAAGCCGCGCGTGCTGATCGAGTCGGCGCGCGGCGAAGAGCGCTGGAGCACGGTCGGCTGCTCGGAGAATATCATCGAGGCCAGCTGGCAGGCGCTGTGGGACAGCCTGGAGCTGCCGCTGCTGCGCTCGCGCGCCGCCGTGGCCCACTAGCTTGTGCCTTTGGCAGAATGTTGCTCGAATTTCGGCACTCCGCGCCGAAATTCGAGCACAGAAGAGTATACGCTCTTCGCTTGATCACTTCCCGAGTGCGTGGCACTGCGTGGCGAAGCCACGCAGTGCAACACAATTAGGAGCTACGCACTTGCGTGATTCGGCTTCCTCAAGGTATGCGATTGAGCCTGCGGCAGCATGGTACGTGTCCATTTTCCGCGCTCCGCGCGGAAAATGGACACGATACGGAGATAGAGTACCGCTCTGCCGAAGGCTGAGGGCGCCAACTGCGTACGCCCTAACAATAAAGAAATTTGGAGGCGGCGAAGCCGCCCCCAAACCCCCACCAAAGTGTAAGTGATCAAGCGAATGCGGCGGCCGGCTGCTGCCAGCGCGCATCGAGCGGCAGCCGCAGGGTGAAGGTGCTGCCGGCGCCCTCGGCGCTTTCGACGGCGATCGTGCCGCCGTGCTGCGAGACGATCTGGCGCGCCAGATACAGGCCAATGCCGATGCCGCCAATGTTCTGCGCCTCGGCGTTGGGCGCGCGGTAGAACTGCTCGAACAGGCTCGGCAGCGCCGATGCCGGGATGCCCATGCCGTGGTCGATCACCGCAATAGCGGCGGACTCGCCGTCGCGCGCGACGCGCACCAGCACCGCGCCGCCGGCGGGGCTGTACTTGATCGCGTTGCTGATCAGGTTCTGGATCACCTGCTCGAGCCGCAGCTCGTCGCCGTCGACCACGAGCGTATCGGCGTCGGCCTCGAGCGCGATCGAGTGGCGCACCAGTGTCGGCTGCGTTTCTTCGACCACCTGGCGCACCAGCGCGACGATGTCGAACGGCGTGCGCTCGATCGCCAGGCTCCCGGCCTGCAGGCGCGAGTGATCGAGCAGCACGGTAATCAGACGGTTCAGGCGATGCGACTGCTGGTCGATCACGCGGATGACGGCGATGTCGCGCGGGGCGACGTTTGGGTCGCGGCTGGCGCGGCGCAGCAGCAGCTGGGCGTTGCCGGCAAGCGCAGTCAGCGGCGACTTCAGCTCGTGCGCGGCGATCGACAGAAATATGTCGCGCGTCCGCACCGCGGCCTCGGCCTGCGCCCGCGCCACCACCTGCGCCCGAACCATGATCAGCAGCGCGACGCTGGCGAGCGTGCCGGTGAACATGATGAACGGCGGAAGATAGCGCGCGTTGGGGTCGTCGAAGGCCGGCAGCGTGGTGTAGGTGATCGTCCAGAGGCGCCCGGCTACCGGCAGCGTCGTGGTGCTTGCCAGCGCGGCGCGCCCTGGCGCGGCACCCGGCGCCGACTCGTACAGCAGCTGGTCGGGGCGCTGCTCGGCGCCGTCGAAGATCCGAAAGGCGATCTGTGGCTGCTGCTGGCTGCCAAAGATGCCGTTCAGCAGGTCGTAGACGCGAAACGGGCTGTAGGCGAAGCCCAGCAGCGCGCGCTGGCGCTCGGCGGGGCTGGCGGGAATGCCGCCGCCCTGGTACACCGGGGTATAGATCAGAAAGCCCGGCTGCTTGTTCTGGTCGATCTCCTGAACCAGCGTCACCTTGCCGCTGGCCGCAGGCTGCCCGCCGTCGCGCGCCTGCTCCATAGCGGCGCGGCGGATCGCCTCGGAGAACATGTCGTAGCCGATCGCGGCGGCGTTGCGGCGATCCTGCGGCTCGAGGTACACGATCGTGTGGTACTCGGCGCGCTGGCCTTCGGGCCAGATGTGAAAGTCGGGGAAGCCCTGCGCGCGCATCCGCGCCAGCAGCGCCGCGCGATCGGCCGGCGCGACGCGCTGGCTGAAGCCAATGCCCTGGGCGCCGGGGTAGTGCCGGGCAATGTCGAGCCGCATGACATAGGCGCGGAACTCGGCGCGCTCGACCGAGGCGCTGGCGGCGAATAGCCCGCCGACGCCGCGCAGCATCGAGATATACGTCTCAAGCCGCGCGCTAATGCTGTCCTGCGTCTGCTGCACCTGGTTGGAAAAACGCAGCTGATCGTAGGCGCGGCTACTGGTGGCAAAGTACACCGTCGAGAGCAGCGCCGTGCCGAAGGCCAGCGCAAACACCAGGTAGGGCAGCCAGAACCAGCGCGGCTTGGGCCGTTGGCTTCGAAGCCGTTGCAGCATGGCGGTGCCTCTTGTAAAACGACGCGTAGGTTACCCATAGTCTAGTATACATACAGGCGCGATGCAACTGAAAGGCGGGAGGCGTCCGGTTCCGGTGTATAATGTGCGCCGCCGACGCCGCGTTCGAAACATCAGCAACCACAACAACGGGAGGAACACAATGCCAATGACGCCAACCAAGTATATCTGGTTCAATGGCGAGCTAGTGGCTTGGGAGAAAGCCACCGTGCACGTAATGACCCACGCGCTGCACTATGGGTCGTCGGTGTTCGAGGGGATCCGCTGCTACAGCACGCCGAAAGGCCCGGCGATCTTCCGGCTGGCGCCGCACACGCGCCGCCTGATCGATTCGGCCAAGATCTACCGTATGGAGCTGCCGTATAGCGCCGAGCAGATCAACGAGGCCTGCAAGGCGGTGGTGCGCGAGAATGGCCTGAAGAGCGCGTACCTGCGGCCGCTGGCCTGGCGCGGCTATGGCGAGCTGGGCGTCTTCCCGCTGAAAAACCCGGTCGAGGTGATGGTCGCGGCGATCGAGTGGGGCGCGTACCTGGGCGCCGAGGCGCTCGAGAACGGCGTGAATGTGGGCGTGTCGTCGTGGAACCGCGTGGCGCCGAACACGCTGCCGGCGATGGCCAAGGCCGGCGGCAACTACCTCTCGTCGCAGCAGATCGTGATGGAGGCGGTGCGCCACGGCTACGCCGAGGGCATCGCGCTCGACGTGAGCGGCAACCTGAGCGAGGGCTCGGGCGAGAACCTGTTCGTGATCCGCGACGGCGCGATCTTCACCCCGCCGATCACCGCCGCGCTGCTGCCGGGCATCACGCGCGACTCGGTGATCACGCTGGCGCGCGAGCACGGCTACGAGGTGCGCGAGCAGAACCTGCCGCGCGAGGTGCTGTACGTCGCCGACGAGCTGTTCTTCACCGGCACCGCCGCCGAGGTCACGCCCATCCGCTCGGTCGACGGCATTACGATCGGAGCGGGCAAGCGCGGCCCGATCACCACGGCGATCCAGCAGGCGTTCTTCGGTCTGTTCAGTGGCGAAACCGAAGACAAGTGGGGCTGGCTCGACTTCGTTTCGTAGCCCCTCACCCACCTGCCCCCTCTTCCAACTGAGAGGGGGAATGTTGTGGTGCGGCGGGC